>JBELAB010000300.1:0-4317 GCA_049509275.1 Syntrophobacteraceae bacterium
GCTTCCGTGGAGCTCAAAAAAAGGGACCCCGCCACGCTGGCCAAAGCCGCCGGAGCTGTGTTTTCCCCGGAGGAAGGTTTGATTGTTACCTTTCTCGGTACTAAGTATAGAGTTGATATCCATCCTCAGACCGATATTGCCAAGGTCGATTCGAGCGAAGAAGTTTCGATTCCGGACAAAATTTTGATCGCGCATTATTTGCTTGGCTCTGCCGGGAAAAAATCTACCGGAAAACTCATCACTTTTCGTCAGATTCCGGATGGTCATTTTTATTTTGAAGCATTCCAGAGGCGGGCCAGAGATCCGTTCGCAAATTATTTCGGCAATAACGGGCAGCTTTTTGTAAAATGTGCCGAAATGCTGGGGGCAGTACCAGTGGCAATCGGGGATTTCGGCATGGATTTTCCCGTCTTTGCCCATATTCACGTTCAACTGGTTCTGTGGTCGGGGGATGAAGAGTTTCCTGCCGACGCTACAATCCTTTTTGATGAAAGTGTCCAGCGGATTCTTCCAGTCGAAGATATTGCAGTGATGTGCGGCAACCTGGTCTATCGGCTTATCGGCTTGGGAAGAAAGATCCAGTCGGGCGCGTGACCCTCGATATTGTTGGAGGAAATATTTTGAAAATAGCCATAACGGGAAAGGGCGGGGTCGGAAAAACTACGTTGAGTGCTTTCCTTGTAAGGTGGTTTGCCGAACGCGGGACAAGTGTTCTTGCCATCGACGCGGACCCGGATGCCAACCTGGCACACGCCTTGGGGATAATAAACGCCTCCGAAATCACACCTGTCTCGCAAATGCGGGAATTGGTCGCCGAGCGGACCGAGTCGGTTCCCGGCTCTTACGGCGGTTTTTTCAAGCTCAATCCGAAGGTTGACGACCTGCCCGAAAAGCTCTCCGTCCGTCAGGGAGAAAACATACGGCTTATGGTCATGGGTGGAATCAAAAAAGGCGGAACGGGCTGCGTGTGTCCGGAGAGTATTCTGCTCAAGAACCTGGTCCAGCACTTAATATTGAGACGTGATGAAATGGTGATAATGGATATGGAGGCCGGAATCGAACACTTGGGCCGGGGAACTTCAAAATCCGTGGACTGGCTGATCACTGTCGTGGAACCCGGCCAGCGCAGCATTGAGACAGCCTCCCGCATACGCGAACTCGGAAGGGATATCGGCCTTACGAGGATCGGCCTGGTCGGCAACAAGGTTCGTAACGAGAGGGATCGTGCCTTTCTGGAAAAAGTGCTGAGCGGTCAACTGATTCTGGGCTTCATTCCTTACGATGAACTGATCATCGAAGCAGACCTCCAGGCGGGATTTGCCGACAAGGTGAGCGATCAAACCAGGGCCGGTCTCGAAGGAATTGTAAAAAACCTGATAGAGGCGGACAAAGCAGCCGGGCGCTAGTGTCCTGAGTCGCTGGTTCATTGTATAAATTTCTCAGGGTGGGCACGTTTTATATACCCGCCAATCATTGGTGGGCAACGCTCTGCTTCTGCCCACCCATTAATTCGGCAACTAATTAACGACTCAGGACACCAGTACGGGGTGAGTTCTTATGATCGATGTCCAGAATCAGGCCGACCACAGGAACATCAGTATCGACAAGGTCGGCGTGAAGGATATTCGCTACCCGGTCACCGTGATGGACAGAAATAACGGGGTCCAGCATACGGTCGCATCCATAAACATGTACGTCAATGTGCCCCGTGAGTTCAAAGGCACTCACATGAGCCGTTTCATTGAAATTCTGAATGAATTTCACGGCCACCTCGATATCAGGGAATTCTCCTCTGTTCTGGAAGCTCTTCAGGAGCATCTCCATTCGGAATCCGCGCATATGGAAATAAACTTTCCATATTTCATTCGAAAGCTCTCACCAGTGACCGAGAGCGCGGGCTTGATGGAATACCGCTGCCGTATAGCCGGCACTCTGGACAGGGAGAAAGGCTACGATCTGGTCGTCGAGGTAAATGTTCCCATCACAACTGTTTGTCCCTGTTCTAAAGAAATCAGCGATCATGGGGCCCATAACCAGAGGGGTACGGTGCGCATCGCTGTCCGCTTCAAGCGTTTTATCTGGATCGAGGACCTGATCTATCTGGTGGAAAGGGCCGCTTCCTGCGATGTCTACTCGGTGCTCAAAAGGCCTGATGAAAAATACGTTACCGAGTACGCCTTCGAAAATCCCAAATTCGTAGAAGATGTCGTCCGGGACATAGCTTGCGAGTTGGAACACGATGCGAATGTATGTTGGTTTTTGGTGGACGTCGAGAATTTCGAGTCCATTCACAACCACAGCGCTTATGCGTTTATCGAAAGGCAAAAGTAAGCTTTCGGACCGGATTCTGCTTGGACGCCTTTTTCTACACGTTCACCGCAGAGGCGCTGAGCGCGCAGAGAAGACCAAAACTCAACAAGGTCGACAGGGGCCTTAGGACTCAGAAATACCCCATTTCTGTTAATCCTGTCTTATAAAGCTTTTCTCTCCTTGACCGGACTATGCCCCGTCCTCTCAATGTCCGGACCATGTCCCGTCTCTGCGGTGAACGATGGAGAAATCCTGTGGGCGATCTGAAAAGATTTGAGCAGCTATGCACGGCTATGGCCCATCCAGCCTTCTATCCTCATCGGGTCTTGGGGCTGCAAAGGCGCGACACGCACATATCGGTCGTTTTTCTAACAGGCGAGTTCGTCTATAAACTGAAAAAGCCCATCGATTTCGGTTTTCTTGATTACACCGGCCTCGAGACCCGGCGCAAGATGTGCGAACTTGAAGTGAAGCTCAACAAGCGGCTGTCCCGGGGCGTATATCTGGGCGTGGTACCATTGAGCAGGGAAAACGAGGAATTTCACTTCGGGAACAGCGGCGAGGCGGTGGATTACGCGGTTAAGATGAAACAGCTTCCGGATGACGCCTCTCTTTCTAATCGGATCGTAAGTGGGAAAGCTACTCCGGATGAGATGCTGCAACTAGGCAGGCGTTTGGCTGAATTTTACGCTGCGGCCGAACACAGCGGACAGATCGACCGGTACGGCGGCAAACAGGTCATAGAATTCAACACTGAGGAAAATTCCCGCCAATTGGCGCCGTTTGTGGGAAACCTGGTGGGCAAGGAGCGCTTCGATTTTGTAATCGAATCCAGCCGGGGATTCTTCAGGGACCGTGGGGACCTCTTCCGGCGCAGGGTTGCAGAAGGCCGGATCTGCGACGGTCATGGAGACCTCAGGGCCGAGCATGTCTATTTCCTCGATGGGATTCAGATAATCGACTGCATTGAATTCAACGAACGATTCCGATACGGGGACAGGGCCGTTGACCTGGCCTTCCTCCACATGGACATCGAACGGCTCGGCAGGCCGGATTTGAGCCTCGCGGTATTGAACGGCTATACCGAATCCAGCCGCGATTACGGCATATACACATTGCTGGATTTCTATTCGTGCTATCGCGCAGTCGTGAGGATGAAAATCTCCTGTTTGAGCGCCGCCCAACTGGCGCAAGGCCCCAGAAAGAGCGAAATGCAAAGGCGCGCAGGCCAATATCTCGATCTCGCCTTTCGATACGCCGTGCAGTTCGCCAGGCCGACACTCTATGTCCTGTGCGGATTGCCCGGGACCGGCAAGTCAACCTATGCCAAAAGACTGCACGAGATATTCGACATTGCTCTTTTGAGGTCCGACGCGGCCCGGAAGGAAGTTGCGGGATACAGCGCACACCGTGGTCCTGTGCCCTTCGGTACGGGGATATACAAACCCGAGATGCGGGGAAGGGTCTATGCCGGGCTGCTTTCATCGGTTCAGGAGGAGCTCAAAAACGGGCGCTCGGCGATCCTGGATGCCACCTTTTCAAGGCGAAAATGGCGCGAAGAGGCGGTAAGGCTTGCTAAAGACCTGGACGCCGACATATTGTTCTTTGAATGTGTGAGCTCTCAGGACACTATTTTGGAAAGGCTGGGGCGCCGCCGGGAAGGCGGGGACGGCCAATCGGATGCAAGACCCGAACACCTGCGGGGATTTATGGATGAATTTGAGAGTATGGACGAACTCGCCCCCGAACTGCATACCAGGATAAGTACGGAAGCAGAGATCGAAGCAAACCTGAGGACAATTCTATTGAGTGGTTATTCAAAAAGACGGGAGCAAGTGGAAGGGATAATAGCGCAACTATAATGACTGGTTTCCATCCGGAAAGGGTCATTTTCGAACAGAAACCTCGCGGGGCGTGGAATTTGTCCCGGAGTTTCCGGTTTTACGCTAACTAGCAGCGGAACCATCACCGGCAACGAACAAGGGCCGCCGGTCTCAAAGCGGCTTC
>JBELAB010000301.1:0-4300 GCA_049509275.1 Syntrophobacteraceae bacterium
TTAAAACCCATGAAAACCTTGAGGTCCTGACTCTTGGCGACTTCGACAGCCAGCACACTGATGTCCGGCAGATCAAGAGGCACTTTCTTAAAGGCACGGCCTCCATCCTGACTCACATACACCCCGTCAGCCCTGTTCTCGTAGGCCAGAGTCCCAACCACCACGAGTTTCGGATTCAAGGGGTGCACAGCTATGGCGTACGATGCAATGTTGGGCGGGTTCCCTCCAGGAAGTTCAACTTCCTTCCACGTTCGCCCATCGTCCTCGCTGACGATGATCTTCTTCTCCGGGCGGCCCGCAAAGAGCCGGGACGGATTGGAAGGGTCCATGGCCATGCCGAATGTAAAAGGATACAGCGTGCTCACCGGGGTCCAGTTGTTGCCTCCATCCGTTGTTTTGTAGATTCCTCCCTGCAGAGTACTCGCGAATAGAACCTGAGAATTGCGGGGATCGATCAGAATCGCATTCGGTCCCTTAACGAAAGGCGTTGTAATTCCCCGGTTGACGGCATGCCAGATCTTTCCGCCGTCGGTGGTCTTAAAGATGCCGTAGCCGTTGGCGCCCACATAGACAACCTCATCCGATGCCGGATCCAACACCAGATTGGTTGACAGTCCGTCAACAAAACCCAGGTGCGGCAAAGGTCCGATCGGTAGGGGGAAGCCGATGTCCTCCCAGCTCTCTCCGCCATTTGAGCTTTTGTAGACGCAGACCCTGTCCCTTTTGTTCCATATGTTCATCAGCAGATACATTCTGGAAGGGTCCCTGCGGGAAATTTCCAGCGCCTGAGCGTGTCCCTGCAGAACACCCGTCACCTTTCGCTTCCAGCTTTTGCCGCCATCCCCGGAAAAAACGAGCCCATTGTCGGCCGTGGCGAGAAAAATCTTTTGGGCATCGAACGGGTGTACCCTGATCGCGTTCACCACCGTATTTTGAAGTCCCTTGTGGAGCTGCAGCCAGTTTTCCCCTTCATCCCGGCTCTGCCACACATTCGCCCAGTCGGCGAGAAAAACCTTTTGAGGCTCGGCTGGAGAGAAGGCGATCTTCTCGACCGCCGTCAAATCTTTCCCGATAGTTTCCCCTGCCTGAGGGTCCAAATGAAAAGAGGAGATCCTTTTCCAGGAGCTTCCGCCATCGGTCGATTTATACAGGAGATGAGGCCAGACCTCGGGTGCGGTGGACATAAAGACGATGTCCGGGTTTTGGGGATGTACGGCTAATGCTTTGAAAGCTCCAGTGCGGTCGCTCAAGAGCTGCCAGACCCCTAGACCTCGTCCTTCCCACTTCTTTTGACCCTCATTCCAGACATAAAGGCCGTTGGTTCTTTCGAGCAGATAGACCCTGCCCTTTGGATGAGCGACAATGCCAAACACTTCTCTATGGTCGGCCGGGAGACCTTCGTTGCAGGCCTGCCACCGTCCCTCCATCAGGCGGAAAACACCTTGTGCGGTTCCCGCATACATCATTTCCTGGAAACTCGCCAAGACATTCACTTTGATCTTTTCCAGGCCGGGCACAGAGACCGCCGAACATGTCGAACCATCGAACCTGACTCGAAAGACGCCGTTCCGGTCGGCGGCAACCCAAAGGGCATCCTTGGAAAAAACCATCAACGGGCTACCAAAGTAGCGGGATTCGTATCGTACTACGGAGCTCTCTTTTTGCCAGGATTCCCCCTGATCACGGCTTCCGTACAAACCGTCCTGGGTGAGCAGCAATACCCGGCCCGGGTCGTCAGGATGAATTGCGATATCTGCGACCGAAAATCCTTCGAGGCCTTTGCCCTTCAGATGGAAAGTCTCGCCCCCATCCGTACTCTTGAAGACCCCCGCCACGTCGGAACCCGCAAAGAGCACCCGAGGGTCCCCGGGGCTGACGGCGATGGCGGTAAACCGCCCCCCTCCCTCATAACCTAAGGGAGAAACAACAACCCCATCTTGACGGCCGGAAGCCTCCGCTCGACGAAGGCATGCACTCTTCAAAGAGGAGAGGATTATCAAGAACGAGCAAATGAAGAGCACAAACGTGGGAAACCGCTTCACCTGACTGCGCATGGAGGTCTTTTCCATCTCCTTATCGCATCCCCGCTCTTCTCACTGCACCGGTTAATTGATTTCCTGCCCGGCATCGGCTGAGTCAATCCGCTCCAGCCCCTCCCCGGCAAAAGCTCTAACTGGAAAGCGTATTGACCTCACTTGAACTTCAAGGGGGAGTCCCGAAACCGCCCGAGGTTCTCTTAGGATCCCTCGCCTGCTGTTGGGGTTGGACGCGGGTCGCCATTTCTCCGACAAAAGAAGCATTATATTCTACGTAAGAATGTTCAATGACATCATAGCCCTTCATCCAGACAGAGCCGGAAACCATAGTGCCGGCAACTTTCATCCTCAACCGGCCTGCCTGGGCAGTGACAAGGGTCGGCATGGCCCGTTTTGTGGCTATTTCCTTCTCTTGCTTTTCCCGGGAAGGATCTAAGTACATACCCTTCACGGGCTTGATAAGGATTGGACTCAAGTAAGCAAAATGGCACGCTACATACACTCTGGGTGGCTTCGTGTAGGTGAGTGGCCTCAGGAAGGTTCTCTTGATCTCAGAGGTCACTTCTCCCGACAGGACCGTAAGCTCGGTCGTACCCGAATCCCAAAAGAAGGTGTTTGTCGAGTTTACCTTGGGGAACCCTCCTATAATCACCAGGTATGGATTCAGGTATGGATTCAGGGTGTCAGATTCGCCGTACCCGATTGTAATGGTAGCCCTCACACTCGAGAACTCCTCATTCAGAACCTTCCCGGACATCTTAATCATGAATGTTTTGGTAGACCCGCCGGAGTCTGAGAGAAGATCGTCCTGGGCACAACTGGACGAATTCAAGACAAACAGAACAAGGGAAAAGAAGAAGACGGCGCACAATAGCCTGGTTTTCAATTTCATGGGCATAACCGTGATCTCCGTCTAATAATAGCATTCCAAGGCTTTTAAACCATGTTAAATATTACCCCGGGAAAAAGCAAATTACAACGAAAACGAGCAGGAACCGCATTTCGAGTGCCGAGTTTACAGAACCATTTTTCGTTTGAACTGATAATCTCCGGTTTGACAGAATCAAAGGCAGGTGCTATCTAAAAAGTTTTAAAAAGCGATTTGTCATCACCTTAACTTGCGGTGGCCTGCCGGACCGCTTCGGAGGAGAAAAATGATAGTTTATTTTGCTCTTGGTGACATCGAACCGTCCTTTGACACTGTATCCGGGGGCGAGTGTAGAGTATTTCGCGACTATGACTCGTTCGTATCAGCCGACCTTAGCCCGGACTGCTTTATTGTGGGATCTAACAGCAGCGAGATGGGGGCTGCGATCCTGCGTTCGCTCCGTTCAAATCCTTCCACATGCGTTATTCCGGTCTTCCTTGCACGCTCGCTCGGTCAATACGTGGATAGCATGAGCGACGGGGTGGTTTCGAGTATGAACGAGGCTTTGGAAAAAGGGGCAGCCATCAATAGCCTGACGATAGAACTCGAAGCACAGGCATTCCAAAACGCTGATTACCGGCTCCTTGGCTATCTATATTCCCGTCCCGGAGCTATTCTCACCCCCGTTAAGAAATGGTCCGATCCCCGGGTTTACGTTTTTCCCCTTGCGGAATCGATAGCCAACTACGGCGCGGATATCTGGACATGGCTGCAGGATCTGAAGGAACGTGGTTTTATCGAACCGTCGTCCCTGATCGATCGATTGCGCCATTGCCCCCATTGTAGTTCCGCTCATCTGGCCTTTGTCGACAACTGTCCGGAATGCAATTCAGTCGATATTGCCCAGAAGCCCCTGCTATCCTGTTTCACCTGCGGCCATACTTCTCCGAGCGAGGGATTTCGCGTGACCGGTGAGTTGACCTGCCCAAAATGCAATTCGAAATTACGGCAACTGGGAAAAGATTATGACCGGACAATAGGTAACTTTGCCTGCAACCGATGCGATTCCGTTTTTCTGGAGCCCCATGTGGTGGCAAATTGCCTGGGTTGCGAGAAGAAGATCGAACCCGATAATCTCCTTATTTGGCCGATTTACTCTTTCCGGATTACCGACCGTGGGTATATGGCCGCAAAGACGGGAAGCACACAGGACATCTTCACTATCCTGGATTCCATCAATTATGTAAAGCCCGACCAATTCATGTTCTTGCTTGATTGGCTGATTGCCTTGCAGAGACGTTATCCCAGCGACCGTTTCGGCCTGCTGGGAGTCCGGGTGCGCAATATCGCGCAACTGGCGCAAGCGGTGGGTTTGCACAAGGTGGGGGCTATGATC
>JBELAB010000302.1:0-4284 GCA_049509275.1 Syntrophobacteraceae bacterium
TCCCCCATCAATGTGAAGCCTTCGGCATAGATTCGACTATCCGGATTCTTTGCCAGGAACTCCTCCAGCATCTGGCGCAAATCAGCCCATCTTTTCGATGCGGACATCAAAGATGCCTTGTCCAGCATGCAATTGTCGAGTACCGAGGAATGGCCGAATTTTGCAATACATTCATCCAGCAGCTCAAGGTCCGGCCAAGCCTGCCTGCGCGCCGGATCAAGCGAATCTTGAGGCGCCGGCTCGCCTGGACCGGATTTGCCGTTATTGGTTCTTTGAAGTTTGCCTGCTGCAAGGTCGTAGAGAAGATTCGGGTCACGATGATTTCTCGTAGATATTGCTCCCGGGATAATAACGGCCATTATCGCAAACGCGGCAAAGAACCTGGCGTTTATTCGGGCTCTTGTGGGCAGGGGGAGCGAAGATTCTGCCCGGTCGGGGTGTGGTTGGCTATGACCCTTTCGGCGTTCTAAAATCCCACCCGGCCGCCGTTTGGAAAAGGGCAGTAAATGGATGGCCCGCGCGGGCAGGGTTTTTAGTATGAATACCATGACTGTGAGAAAGAACAGGATTTTCCCCCAAAGATAAATTCCGGCGCCGGTGTCGAACGTGAGGACCACCCTGGAGGTCCGGGGTACGAGAAGCATGAAAGCCGGAGAGGCAAGGTAAAGTTCCCCCGTCCCTTCGGTTATTCGCCAGTCCGGATGATACGAAACTTTTATCCAAAGCGGATGACCCGGCTTTGAGGTATCGATGGCGATCTTCCCGTCACCCAGGATGGCCTGCGCTCGAATTGTTTCGTATCCTGGAATCGGGACCTCGGGAATGCGCTCGGGGTCCCCGTCATAATTCCGGAGGTCTTTTCGGAAATCACCGGGCGAATCTTCCGATGCCACGACAAGGGGCACTCTGAGTGCGGATTTACGGAGCCATTCGAACTGTACTTTTTTCCAGTCTTGAGGCGGTATTCGCAACGGTCTGAATCTCAGCGGCTCCACGTAGGAATCGCCACAACTTCTGAGGCGATAAATCCTGTAGGGCGGGAAGGTGATGGTAGCCTCGTAATCGGGCGAGGAGTCCAGCATGTTGGCGATATTGTCGGAGGCCGCGATGACCTGGCAGACGTTGAAAAGACGCAGATGAGCGGCCGCGCGGTCGGGATTGGGCCGTGAATAGTAATACCGCGAAAGGGGGGAGGACGGGGTTTGAGTCAACTCCGACTGAATGTAAAAGACGAAGGGGGAATCCGGGCTCGATTGCATGTAGAGCCCTTCGAGGGTTGATCTCCCTGAATAGTAGGGCAGCAACTCGAAGGCCCTGGGGCTCCCGGCGTCGTTTGTTATTTCATTCTGCTCGAAAACCACCCTGGGGCTGTTTTCATCCCCGCTCAGGTATTCATTTACCAGGCGGTAAGAGTTCCAAAGAGGCTTGGATTCCATGCCGGAATAGTTCCACTGAATCCACGAATCGACTGCCGCCGCCCTGGTCAGCGCAATGGCGACAACTCCGGCAGAAAATACGGCCGGCCACAGGTTGGGGCGTGGAAGACGCGATAAGAGCCTGCCCCATCCGATTGCACCCAGAAGCACGAGCATTATCTGGGCGAAAGGCAAAAAGCGGGCATCCACAAGTCCCAGGAAAGGGGCCACGCTGAAGCCGAACAGCGCAATCCCGAATTGCCATAAGAGATAAAGTTCCGGACAGTCGTTTGATTCTTTGAAGATGGCGGATAATTTGCGCCCCGGCCCAAAGAGGTTGCGTATGCCGGACAGGGCTACCATCAAGGCCCCTGCAAATGAGGGCCACAGAAGGGGCGGCGCTATTTCGGCCCATCTTTCGAAATGCCAGCAAAGCGCAAACGGCGTATTCCAGGGGATGCGCCACAGGGCCGGGAGCAGCCAGAATGCGGCGAGTCCGGCCGCAGCGGCATGGAGCCGGAGTATGTATCGCAGGTTCCCGCCCCGCAGAATGAAATAGGAGGTCCCCATTACGGACTGGAGAAGGGGATATCCGCTGCTCAGCGCTATAAAGGCTTCAAGGGCCGAATTGCCCCACGGGGACCTGCGTGCGGAAATGTCCGCATATAGTTTTCCCGTGAAGATGATGTACAGAATGAACGAAATACCGAAGGCGAACTCGCCGGAAAGAGTGCTGCAAATATTGCCTCCCCACATCGAATTTTCAGTCATAAAAAGAAAGGGGAGTGACAGCACGGCGCCAATTGCAGGGATGTTTTGTCTGTAGCCAAGGCGCCGAAGGCACAGATATACGGCGGCTGGCAACGGGATAACGGCCAGCAGCGTAACGAGCTTGAAGGCGATCGGGAGGGAAACGGCCTTCGAGATGAGCGCCATTAGCGCAAACGGAAGCGGAAAATAATGAAGGAAGAGCGGAAAGCCGGCATACGCGCCATGAATCCAGGTGACCGGCGAGAAAAGAGACAGAGGCCCCCTGCTCATGGCAATGGCAGAGATGAAATGAGATGGGGTATCGCCTCCGGCGGTTATGGTCGATTCAATGATAATGGAGCCCGGGAAAAGAAAAATCAGCAGGACTTCGGATATCAATAAAAGCAGGATTGGGGGCGCGGTTCTTCGGAATATACTCATTTGAGTCCCGCAAAGCTTTCAGGGGACTGTGAAGGATTTGCCCTCCTCCAGCAGTTCCAGGCATACACCGGGGATGCGGGCCAGTTCAGCCTCAATCTGCGGCCTGAAAGGGGGTTTCAGGTGTGAAATATAGATTTTTCCCGGTGTGCTCGGCATCTTGAGGATCTCTGCTTCCAGAAGAGATGGGGAAAGATGGCCCGTGGCCAGAGCACGAGAGCTCAACTCATTCGGAAATGAAACCTCCACGATAAGGGCTCGTACATTATGGCCGCGCATCCTTTTCCAGATCGCCTCGGTGGGACCGGTATCGCCCGTATAAAGCAAAGATGCGCCTGAAGCATGTTCCACCAGATATCCGTAAGCCGGGACCGAGTGATTGACTCTCGTGGCCAGGATTCTATAGTCGCCAATCACTACCGCTTTGCGTGTCGAGATTACCTGGTAGCGCAGTACGGGATTTTGCGCATCGGGAATGGCCGTAAAATCGGGCCAGATCCTGTTGTTAAATATGTGCTTTCTCAGATCTGAGATCACCTCTTTGCCGCTGAGGACAAGAATCTGGCAGCTCGGATTCATGGCATTGAGATTGTCGAGCAGGAAGGGTATGCCCTTTACATGGTCTAAATGGGCATGAGTAAGGAATATGTGAGTCAGGCGGCATTGGGCGATCTGGTCCAGAGTGAGCCCAACGGTGCCTGCATCGAGCAAAAGGAAATCGTCAACGAGGAAAGCCGGGGGATTGAGCCCCGGGGCTTCAGAGCCTGCGGACCCGAGAATGCTGACCAGCATAGAGACCTTCACGTCACGAAATTTGTTGACTGAAAGCCTGCGATTTTAGAGGTTTTTTCAAATATTACAATTGAAATAGTTTCAATTACAGCAATGCACGCAGTTGGTGGACGATCTGGTCTTTGGGCACGGCGCCCAGGAGGCGATTTACGAGTTGGCCGTTTTTGAACACAATCATTATGGGGACGCTCTGTACCTGATATTGAGAAGCCAGGCCCGGGCACTTATCCAGGTCGATTTTTGCGAATTTTATGAGCCCGGAGTACTCCGTGGCGAGGTCGTCCACAATCGGCAGCAACAGCCGGCAATGGCCGCACCATGTCGCCCAGAAGAGCACCAGCACGGGGCCGGGAAACTTGAGGACTTCGGCGTCGAACGTGCGTTCGTTCACGTCGATAGCGTACTCGGGATAGATTGCGGTAAAATGCAGCGGTGCGCGACACTTGCCGCAGACAGCCTTTTCTCCTGCCCGTGAGCGCGGGATGCGGTTTTTTGCCCCGCACTCCTTGCATCGGCTTATAAAACTGTCCTGCACCATTGATCTTAGCACTCCATTTAATATAGAATAACAACTTTAGGATTCGGTGGAGATGAAACTATGGATAATCACGTTATTTTTCCGTGCAAGCTGCAACATATCCGCTCCGCTCAAAAGACGCTGTTTCTCTCAGTTCGAAGAATTCGACCTCGGACTATTGATGAAACTTTCCCTGCGCCTTTGGATGTCGAGTTTCCTGTTTACCAAGCGGAGGTAGTGGCGTGGCTCGAATAGACGATTACAAAGAATCATTCCGTCTGGCTTCGGTTGAGCTCAAAAAAAGGGACCCCGCCACGCTGGCCAAAGCTGCCGGAGCTGTGTTTTCCCCGGAGGAAGGTTTGATTGTTACCT
>JBELAB010000303.1:0-4272 GCA_049509275.1 Syntrophobacteraceae bacterium
TGCAGGCCTTTGCGGGCGAATCGCAGGCGAACCGTAAGTATCTGGCCTTCGCAAAGCAGGCGGAGAAGGAAGGGTACCCCCAGGCTGCGAGGCTTTTCAGGGCTGCCGCCGAGGCCGAAACCGTTCATGCCCTCGCGCATCTCAGGGCTTTGGGGAAGATCGGGACCACGGTGGAAAACCTCAAGGCGGCCATTGCGGGTGAGACATTCGAGTTCACGGAGATGTATCCTCCAATGATCAAAAAGGCGGAGGAAGAAGGGCATGCTGCGGCCCGAAGAAGCTTCACGTATGCCAATTCCGTAGAGATTCAGCATGCGGCGCTTTATCAGCAGGCCCTCGATCAACTGGAGGCCCCCAAAGAGACTGATTATTACGTCTGTTCGGTTTGCGGGTACACCTGCGCAGATGGGCCGTCCGGCGCCTGCCCGGTTTGCGGTTCCGCAACGAGCCTTTTCTCGAAGATGGGCTAGCACCCTGTAACCCTTGTAGCTTCGAACAGCACAGCTCCTGCAAGGTGGGCAACGCTCCGTTTTTGCCCACCCTTGCAGATTATGCGAAATACATAATTTTACAGGGTATCAGCACGGAACTGCGCTCATATGAGTAAAATCCCCCTGCCTCCTTTGAGCGCAAAAAATGAGCGTTGGAAATATTGCACATCTCATAGTGGATGACCATTTTGAACCTGACATCTATCTGCGGCGCATTATAGAACTCTCACATCAAAAGGAGACAGCATATGGACACCCTTATGCTATCCAGACTCCAGTTTGCGGCGGCGACATTTTTTCATTTCCTGTTCGTGCCGCTTACGCTCGGGCTTTCCGTCCTGCTGGCGATAATGGAGACGGCCTACGTCCGAACCGGAAACGAAGAGTACAGAAACATGGCCCGCTTCTGGGGCAAGATTTTCCTGATCAATTTCGCCATCGGGGTGGTTACCGGCATAACGCTCGAGTTCCAGTTCGGGACAAACTGGTCACGCTACTCAGAGTACGTTGGCGATATTTTCGGTTCGCTGCTGGCAATTGAAGCGACAGTAGCTTTCTTTTTGGAATCCACTTTTATCGCGGTATGGGCTTTCGGATGGAAGCGGCTCTCACCGAAGGCGCACGCGGTAACCATCTGGCTGGTAGCGCTGTCCTCGAACCTTTCGGCGCTATGGATTCTGATAGCCAACTCGTGGATGCAGCACCCGGTAGGCTTCGTCATTCGAAACGGCCGGGCAGAGCTTGACGACCTGATTGCGGTCATTGCGCAGCCCTTTGCATGGCATACTATAGTCCACACAGTCTCAGCCGCCTATATCCTTTCAGCCTTTTTCGTGATGGGCGTCAGCGCCTGGCATTTACTACGCAGGCAGCACATTTCTTTTTTTAAGAAATCGTTTCGGCTGGCCGTTTCTCTCGCCCTGATTTTTACGATCGTTGAGGTTGTGCAGGGCCATATGCACGGCGGTGAGGTCGCTAAAATACAGCCCACAAAACTCGCGGCCATGGAATCGCTCTGGGAGACAAAAAAATCGGCCCCGCAGTACTTGCTCGTTATTCCCGATCCCGATCACGAACGCAATCTGCTCCAATTCGGAGCAATTCCCGGCGCTTTGAGTATGCTGGCATACCATGATTTCTCGGCGGAAGTGAAGGGCCTGAAAGCTTTTGCGCCCTCGGAAAGGCCTCCGGTAACCTTTGTCTTTGTCTCCTTCCGCCTGATGATGATGCTCGGGTTCTTTTTTCTTGTCATGGCAATCATCGGCTGGTTCAGGCGCAACACGGTCGAGGAGCGGCCCAAGCTGCTCAAGGTGTTCCTCTATTCCATTCCCCTGCCCTATCTGGCCAGCGAGTTTGGTTGGATGCTCGCCGAAGTGGGGAGGCAGCCCTGGGTGGTATACGGGATAATGAAGACCTCGAGCGCCGTATCTCCGATTGCCCCATCCCAGGTGGCGATCTCTTTTGGGGCGTTCGTGCTTGTCTACACCTTCCTGGGAATTGTAGCTTACTACCTGATGTGGAGCCATGCCAAGAAAGGGCCGGTAGATGAAACGGCCCTTTCCGAAGTGGACGATGAGGAGGTGGGATATGCTTGAGACAATCTGGTTTGCTCTCTGGGCAATTCTGTGGGCCGTCTATTTCGTCCTGGACGGCTTCGATCTCGGGGTCGGAACTTTGGCCCCGTTCATTGCAAAGAACGAAAGCGAGAAGCGCGCCGTTTACAACAGCATGGCGCCTTACTGGAACGGCAACGAGGTCTGGCTGATAACCGCCGGCGGGGTCACTTTCGCCGCGTTCCCGAAAACTTACGCCGTAATGTTCAGCAGCCTCTATTCGGCCCTTCTGCTGATCCTGTTTTGCCTCATAGTGCGCGGCGTCGCAATGGAGTTCAGGTCCAAATTTGCTTCAACGGGCTGGAAAAGCTTCTGGGACGCCCTCCTGTGGATAGGAAACTTCGGTCCGGCCTTGCTGTTCGGCGTGGCTTTCGCCAATCTGTTTCGCGGTATCCTGATTGATAAAGGTGGAATTTATCATGGGTCTCTTTTTTCGCTGCTCAACCCTTACGGGCTCATGGGAGGGGTCCTCT
The DNA here is from genome assembly GCA_049509275.1 of Syntrophobacteraceae bacterium. Taxonomy (GTDB): domain Bacteria; phylum Desulfobacterota; class Syntrophobacteria; order Syntrophobacterales; family Syntrophobacteraceae; genus SbD1. The sequence continues at coordinate 2,578 of JBELAB010000303.1, forward strand.
TCACCCTGATCTTCACGGTGCACGGGTCTATTTGGCTCGCGATCAAGTCCGAGGGGGCGCTCAAAACACGCGCCGGACGGCTTGCCGGCAATCTCTGGTTTGCTCTTGCCGTAACGGCGGTGGTGTTCCTGGGGATCACTTACATCTCAACGCGTCTGTATGACAATTACATGAAAGTTCCAGGCCTGTTCGTTATTCCGCTTGCGGCCGTATGCGCGCTGATCGGAATACTGCTCTTTATCCGGCAGGGGCAATGGCTGAAAGCCTGGTTCTCCTCAGCGGTCTTCATTGTCATGGTTACGCTTTTCGGAGTCGGGGGAATGTACCCCAATCTACTCATATCCAGCATCGATCCGGCATTCAGCCTGACCGCGTTCAACTCATCATCGAGTCCCCTGACGTTGAAAATCATGCTTGGTGTAGCCCTGGTGTTCGTGCCGATAGTAATTGCCTACCAGATATGGGTGTACAGGTTTTTCGGGATGAGCGGCGAGAATGCCGCAGCGGCCCTGCGAAAATCAGCGCCGGAAACAAAAACGGCTTGAAAAACCAGTGAGTGGTCAGAACATGGGGGCGGGATATCAATTTAATTTCTGCTCTGAGTAACAGCGAACTAAAAGGCGGACTCAAACAGGCTCCGCCTTTTAATTTTGCTCAAAAAACACGAACCGCAATAACGCGTTATGGATCTTCAACTGCACAGGACCGATTTCCGGGTAGCCACGACAACCAGTTGAACCCCTGGACAAAGACCACGGCGTTGACGCAACGGCTGGCGCTATCCAGGGCGAATGCAGCCTGATTTTCACCGGCAGTCATTATTAACGCGGGGGTTAGTACGAAGATCTGCCCCCGCCTGACCGGCCACCTGAACCACGGCCGCCGCCTCGGCCCTTCTTGCCGTGCGATCCGCTCCGACCGCTTTTACTGTCGTAGATATCAAGGTCTTTAGCATCGGACATACCACTTGTCCGATCTCTGTTGTAGCCGCCGCCTGTCGAACCGCCGCCTGAGCCATAACCGGACCCGGGTCTGTTACTGTTCGCATAACCGCCCCCGCTGCGCTCACGGCCTGGACCTCCCCCGGATTCCCTGGGTCTTGCTTCGTTTACCTTAAGAGCGAAGCCGTTTATCTCTTTGCCGTTTAAGGCGGCGATTGCAGCAGTCGCCTGATCCTGGTTCGGCATTGTAACGAAAGCAAAACCCCGCGATTTGAAAGTCTCGTGGTCCACAATGATTTTAACAGAACCTACCTCGCCAAATGCCTCAAACTCCCTTTGCAATTCCTCTTCTGTTGTTTTAAATGATAGGCTCCCTACAAAGATGTTCATGTCTGTCCTTTTCAGATGAATGCCCTTTCAGTTAAATCCGATAGATCCCTGCTCGACCACAATGGTGAAAGGATGCTTGCCGGATAGCCCCAATAAGGCATTACGGGTTTGGTGTGACGGCAATCGACGGCGAATTAAATCGTCTTCGAAACTTTATATTATAATCCCCTTTTGCCACACTTTAAACACTATAGCTACTGAAATTAACGAATTAATGCGGGCACCGGAGCCCCACGACGAGCTGTTTGAGCTGCGAAGCAGGGCAAAATCCGGGCAAGGCCCCCTGGAATCAATTAAATCCGAGATCGTGAGACCAGGCCCCACGCCGCTCATTTTGCCTCTCTTATAATCGCGCGCAGAGCTT
>JBELAB010000304.1:0-6867 GCA_049509275.1 Syntrophobacteraceae bacterium
TTGCCCCCGGGTGCGAGTCTGATATCCTCCAAATACTGGAAGCTGAACGGGAAACCTTGAAGCTGAGCGAGGTGGATTTAAACTCCTGACCCGGACAAGCCGGAACCAAAAAGGGACAGATGAACCACGGATGGACACGGATGGACACGGATAAAAGCTGATAAACGCGAAAATGTCTTTGGGCGGTTTTATGGCAACGAAGAGTTCCAGGATCCCGGGGTTTTAGTATACGCCTCGCGGAGCCGCCTCACGGAGCGTGGAGATTAGCAGCGCCCATGTGGTCATTTTATCCACGACTATCCGCGCCATCCGTGGTTTAAGTTTTTAAAAGACGACGATTCCTTGCAACATGTCATAAATTTGTTGACAACGTACCAGTCTGTTATCCGGAGTTTCCGGATGGAGACGGGTTGTTGCTCAGTCTCAATTTCCTTGCTATGGGGTGCCATATTGGTTAAAAATCTTTACTTTGGCGCAATGATTTGCCGTTTAATGGGTGGTGTTTTTTTTCTCCTCCCGACCTGATGATTTGAAGATTCGAGATCAATGCAATGTCTGAAGCAGTTCTCCATTCCGCCGATCCGCGCGGTCTATACGTCCGCACGTTCGGCTGCCAAATGAATGAATATGATACGCTGCGAGTCCAGCGGCAACTCGCCAACATGGGGTACGTGGCTGTCAATGATATAGATCAGGCTGACGTTATCTTTCTCAACACCTGTTCGGTGCGAGGGAAGGCAGAACAAAAGGTTCACTCTTTTCTGGGAAGACTGCGCCGCCTCAAAGACACAAAACCACACCTCAAGATAATAGCCGGGGGCTGCGTGGCCCAACAACTCGGCGAAAAGCTGCTCCAAAGGTTCGGCCACCTTGATATGGTTATTGGCACAAGGGCGGTGAATTCGGTTGGGCAGATGCTGCAACGGGTGCAAGAAAGCGGAGGCAGGCTTGCCTGCCTGCCCGACGAAGAAAGTGGCGGCCCTGAGCTCGACGGCCGCAAAATCATGCCGCAGGGAGGCGTAACGGCCCCGGTTACAATAATGCAGGGCTGCAACAATTATTGCGCCTACTGCATAGTCCCATACGTGCGAGGTCCGGAACGGAGCAGGCGGGCCGATGAAATCCTCGAAGAGATCAGGCTCCTGGGTGAATCAGGCGTCCGCGAGGTCCTTCTGCTTGGTCAAAACGTTAATTCATACGGCAGGGGGCTTGACGAAAACATCACCTTTGTCGATCTCCTGCGGCGCATCGGGAAAGAGACAGCAATTGCGCGCATCCGGTTCACCACATCCCATCCCAAGGACCTTACAGATGAACTGATGCGCTGTTTCGCCGAAGTGGATTCACTCTGCAAGCACCTTCACCTTCCCGTGCAGGCTGGTTCGGACCGAGTTCTGGCCCGTATGAACAGAGGCTACACGGCCGCCGGTTACATGGAAAAAATCAAGCGGCTTCGCCGGATTTGTCCTGAAATCGCGCTTACCTCCGATGTTATCGTTGGCTTTCCCGGCGAAACGGAAGAGGATTTCAAGAAAACAATGCAACTGCTCGACGAGGTCCGGTTCGACAATCTTTTCTCTTTTCGCTATTCGGACCGCCCAAACACCCGGGCCGGCACATTTGCCGACAAGGTGGACCCTGAGGTTGCCGCCCGCCGGTTGCTCGAACTCCAGAGCTATCAAGGCGATATTATTCTGGGCAAAAACCTTGCCGAGGTCGGGTCGATCCGGCTTGTGCTGGTTGAAGGGCCAAGCAGAACGTCAAACGGACAGATGAGCGGACGCACAACCCAAAACAGAATAGTCAATTTCCAAGCGCCTTTATCCTCGATAGGGCAAATTATTGGCGTGAAAATTGCTTTTGCATATTCTCATTCCCTGAGAGGAGATATCATCCCAACATAATGCGCGAACAGGGCAAGATCTCTCTTTGGCCTGCTTCGCCTTGCTTCGCAGATTGTTCGGGGTTATAGTGTGGTCGAAGGCCTGAACCTGAAGGAAATCTCTCAACCTGTCAACTCTACCGAATCGAGCCCGGGGAACACCGAGGCATATGGTTGGAGGAAAGCATGTTCAAGCAGATGAAAGTGACCGGGCTCGTAATGGATCCTCACTCGAACACGCCGATCCTGGTACTCAAAGACATTGCCGACGAAACAACCCTTCCAATCTGGATAGGCATGCTTGAGGCTACGGCAATCGCCACCGAGCTGGAAAACATCCAGTTCCCGCGACCCATGACTCATGACCTGATCCGGACTCTTTTCGACCACCTCAAAGTCAAAGTGGAACGCATTGAGGTCTCCGAGTTGAAGAACAATACCTACTACGCCCTAATCCACATCCGAAACGGCGAACAGCTCAGCTCTATCGACTCGCGCCCAAGCGACGCCATTGCAATTGCACTGCGGACAAATGCGCCCATCTTTGTCAATGATGAAGTGATTACAAAATATCTCAAATCCGATGAGGCCAACCCCTCCTTTGACGAAAAAAACAAGGAACAGTGGGCCGAAATGCTCGAAAAGCTCGATCCCCTCGATTTCAGCAAGTATAAAATGTAATATTCCAATCAGTTCCGACCGGCCTCCGTTCAGCAGGGTACGGCGGTTCGGAGATCTTTTCACCAATTCGTGTTTTCAGAACAAAGATTTAAATGATGTTGTAGTGTCGGAAACAAATTTCAGGTGAGATCTCATCTTGGAGCGGCCATGAAGATGGATACGGCGCGTTTGAAAGGTTTGATCGAAGCTGCCGGGGGGCAGCGCCCGGCCGACCTTTGCATAAAGGGAAGCCGGCTCGAAGGCAAGGAAACCCTCCAGGCAGATGGAATGTATATAAGTCCGGGTTTCATAGACGGACACGTTCACATCGAAAGCTCTCTTCTAAGTCCGGCCAATTTTTGCGCCGCAGTGCTCCCATGGGGTACGAGCACTGTGGTGGCGGACCCGCACGAAATCGCCAATGTGCTCGGCCTGGACGGGATCAGGTATTTCCTCGAATGCGCGCGAAATCTTCCCCTCGATATCTTTCTCAATCTGCCGAGTTGCGTTCCCGCCTCTCATCTCGAGACCTCCGGCGCCACCTTGAGGGCGGTGGACCTCCAGTCTCTGTTCCCTGACGAAAACCTGCTGGGCCTGGCGGAAATGATGAACTTTCCGGGTGTGATCGGCGCCGATCCCGAGGTTACCGACAAGCTTCTGCTTTTTCAGGACCTGGTCATAGACGGTCATTGTCCAGGGCTTTCAGGCCGTGACCTGAACGCTTACCTGGCTGCTGGAATCGGCTCCGACCATGAATGTGTGGCCTTGCAGGAAGCGGCCGAAAAGCTTGCACGCGGAATGGCTGTCATGATTCGCGAAGGGAGCCAGTCCAAAGATCTGGCGAAACTCATCGGAATCGTAAATGACTCCACCTGGCCCCGTTGCATGTTCGTATCCGACGACGTGCACCCCGATGACCTCATCGGTAAAGGACACATGAACGCCATAGTTAATGCGGCAATGACCCTGGGAATGGACCCAGTGCGCGCCATCACCCTGGCTTCCCGGACCCCCGCCAACTATTTCCGCCTCCAAAGGCGGGGAGCGCTTGCGCCAGGATACTTTGCCGATTTCAGCATCAGTCCCACCCTTGATCCCTGGAACCCCGTGCGGGTCTTCAAGCGTGGAATCGAAATTGCGCGCGAAGGCGAATTGCTCACCGATCCCATCTGCTGGCCAATGCCACCCCTGCCGGGCAGCCCCATGCTTATCAACAGGATAAGCCCCGAACAACTGCTCATCCCGGCCAAAGCCGGCAAATTGAGGGTAATCGGCATACTCGAGGCAACGCTTTTTACGCGCAAACTTCTCATGGACCCCAAAATTGAAAACGGCTACGTTGTTTGCGACCCCGAACGCGATTTGCTCAAAGTGGCAGTCTATAATCGATACGTGCCGGGCAGGGACCCAGCGGTCGGATTTGTTCACGGCCTGGGGTTGAAAAAAGGAGCTCTCGCCTCTACCGTTGCGCACGATTCGCATAACTTAATCGCGGCGGGCGTCTCCGACCCTGATATTACCGCTGCGGTTTCCGCGTTGAGACGGACAGGCGGAGGTATGGCAGCCGTTTCGGGCAGCCGGATCGAGGTTCTGCCGCTTCCAATCGCCGGGCTTATGTCCCCATTGCCTGCTTCGGATGTATCGGACAGACTGAGGACGCTCAAAGCGCTCCTAAGAGATTGGGGGGCTAAACTCGACAATCCATTTATGGCCCTCTCTTTTCTGTCGCTTCCGGTTATACCGGAGTTGAAACTGACCGACCTGGGGCTTGTCGAGGTGTCGAGCTTTTCTCACGTTTCTCTGTTCGAGTGAGTCCGATCGAGGGAAGGCGAAGCGCTAAACGGCAGGAAGATTTGGCGGATATCCTTCGCATCGTTGAAACTTTCCCGGAAATGGTTAAATACATTCCGATGCTTTTGCGCGAACAACCGGATATTGTCTAAAACTCAATTAAGTGTGTAACAAACTATCAGGAGGACACTAATGAGCACCCTTTCATGCCACTCCGTCAGTGATGTGGTCGATTTTGCAATTCAAAAGGAAGAAAATGCAGTGGAATTCTACCGGAAATGCGCCAAACGCGCAAAGAATCCGGGAATAAAAGAGTTCTTCAACGAAATGGTCACCGAAGAGCAGAGTCACAGGGATATGCTCAGGAAACTGGACTCGCTGAACCTCGATAAGATAGAGCTCCGGCAGGTCGAAAACCTGAAGATCAGCGACTACCTGGTGGACGTAACTTTTTCCGACAATATCACCTACCAGGATGCACTCATTCTTGCCATGAAGAAAGAAGAAAAAGCCCTGGCCTTCTATTCCAGTTGGAAAGACAAATGCATGAGTGAAAAAGCTTCCAAACTTTTCCAAATGCTCGAAAATGAAGAAGAAAAGCACAAACGCAAGCTCGAAAAGCTCTATGATGAGGAAATCCTGGGCTGGGACTAAAATTACCGTCCTAGTCCCAAATTCATGTTTCGCAGGGAGGCCCGAGCCTCCCGTTTTTTTTGGCTGGTCTCCATCCGGAAACTAAGGAGAGAGATTGGTTTGTCACTTATAAGCGACTAAGGGACCTTTTTGCGAATCGGATCATTGCAGGGAAGGTGGACAGAAATTATAATTACATTTAATATCTTATACAGAGACTACGAATTTATCCTGGGTGTGAAAGGTATCTCAATGCAAGACGAACCTCCAAATTTTCCCGATCAGGAAACTCTTCAAAAAGAGCTTAGTGACTATCTTTCAAAAAAATATGGTTATCGAATCAAGGTTATTTCACCGATGATGGCCCCCGAGCATGCTCATGAACCCATTGAGAGCGAAAAGAAACCGGCTGGTGTGAAGAGCATACGGTTCGACATGAAACCAGACGAACTTGAGTCCTACCTGAACCAGTACGTTATCAGGCAGGACGAGCCCAAGGCTATTCTGGCCACAAAAATTTGCACCCATTACAACCGGATAAGATACCTGCGGAGCCTCGCCAGGTTCGGAAGCGAACCGGTGGTGGGGAGGATAAAGAACAATATCCTGCTGATCGGCCCAACCGGTGTCGGCAAGACCTATCTGGTCAAGCTGATCGCCCAGAAGCTCGGGGTGCCCTTTGTAAAGGGTGACGCTACCAAGTTCAGTGAAACCGGCTATGTGGGAGGGGATGTCGAGGACCTCATCCGGGAGTTGGTGATTCAGGCCGATGAGGACATCGAACTTGCCGAACATGGAATCATCTACATCGATGAGATCGACAAGATCGCATCCTCTCAGCACCTCATTGGCCCGGACGTTTCCCGGACAGGAGTGCAGAGGGCGCTTCTCAAGCCTATGGAAGAGACCGAAGTGGACCTCAAGACGCCACACGATCCGATCTCCCAGATGCAGGCAATCGAACAGTACCGAAAAACGGGAAAACGTGAAAAACGCACTGTTGATACGAAAAATATACTCTTTATCATGAGCGGTGCTTTCAACGGTCTTGCCGAGATAGTTAAAAAACGGCTCCAGAAGCAGGAGATTGGCTTTGGCGCCCAGCTCCACAGCCGTGAAAACGATACTCAATATCTCAAGTACGTCAAAGCAGAGGACCTTATTGAATTCGGGTTCGAGAGCGAATTCGTGGGCCGGCTCCCTGTGGTTGCAGTCCTCGAACCGCTCGAAGTGGAGGATTTGCTCCAGATTCTGAAGAACCCCAATAATCCCATCATCAACGGCAAAAAGGAAGACTTCCGGAGCTACGGAATTGATATCCGGTTCGAGGATGAAGCACTGCGCATCCTTGCCGAAAGGGCCTACCCGGAAAAAACCGGCGCGCGCGGCCTGGTCAGCGTGCTTGAAAAGGTCATTTTGCCCTTTGAAAAAAACCTCCCCTCCTCGGCGATCCAACATCTTGCCATTACCGCAAATATCGTCACAGACCCCGAAGAGGAGCTGGAGCGGTTGCTCAAAGACCCCGAGCGGGGAGGGAACTTTGAAACCCACCAGAGGCTCATTATTGAAGAAAAAGGCGCCGCCAGGGGCAAGGTTCTCAAGATAAGAAAAGATTTCGCCGACAATTATCCGCTCGTTTTCACTCCGGACAGAACGAATTTGGTGATAGACCATCACGTCAAGACCGGGATCCCGGTGGAGGCTGTCTTTAAGGAACTCCTGTCGCTATACAACCAGGTGAGGGACTTTGAAACCGATTTTTATGCAAAACACGGGTTCAAGATTCATTTCAACGAGCAGGCGCTCAATGAGATCATCGTGCAGGCGCTCGATCGCGATGAGAGCGCAACCGCGGTATGTCAGAGAATTTCGGTCGACTATGATTACGGATTCAGACTTAT
>JBELAB010000305.1:0-4266 GCA_049509275.1 Syntrophobacteraceae bacterium
ATGACCGATATCAGAGGCTCCGGGCTGTTCACCTTCTGCGGTGCTCCGTGCAGAGATACGAAAAGAAATTCCCCGCTCCCCGTATCTTGCGATAAAGATCGGATACACTTCGAGTCGCAAGCAGAAACCTTATCATGTAGGCCGGACGCAAATAGAAGCTCTTGAGCCCCCTGTCGACCGCATCGGCTACCGCATGTCTGCTCAGCCCGGGGTATTCGACTACAGGCGCCTGCTCGCCATTATCGAGCCATTTGTCCCAGCTCAGTTCTTTCAAAAGTCCCGCTTCACGGCACTGATCAAAATAGACGGTCCCCGGGAAAGGAACGGCCGCAGAGAACTGGACCGTATGCAACCCAAGCCCGAGAGCGAACCGTATGGTCCTGTCCATGCTCTCAGGTGTTTCTCCGGGAAGCCCCATGACAAAGCACCCATGCACATTCAGCCCTGACTTTTTTGCAAGCTCCATGAACCGCAGGCTGTCATCGAGGCTCTTCCTTTTGTTCATGCGGACAAGCATCTCATGGTCGCCGGATTCGAATCCCACGAGCAGTTGTCTACAGCCCGCTCTTTTCAAGAGACGGAAGAGTTCTCCATCCGCCGTATCGGCTCGTGCATTAACGGAGAATGTGATTTTCAAATCCCGCCTCAGGATCTCTTCACAAATCTCCATTGCATTGGCTTTGATCAGGGTAAAGGTATCGTCCTCGAAAAAGAATTCGCCCCCGCGAACGACTTGATGACACTGTCGGATATCGTACTCAATTTCGTCTACGACGTTTCGCGCTGAACGCAGCCTCACCTTGTGTCCGTGCATAACCTGGGGCCAGAGGCAAAAAACGCATTTGTGCGGGCACCCCCGGCCAGAAAATATATCGATGTACGGGTATAACTTCGACCCGTCGAAATACTTCATCAGATCGAGTTGATGCCATGCCGGAAAAGGCAGGGAATCGAGATCGTCTATCAGGGGACGGGGCTTCGTTCTCCGGGGCCGACCATCTTCGAGGCTGCACAGCCCCTTTATTTCTTTTAAAGCGGGATAATTGGAGACTACGTCTAATACCGTATAGTCATATTCCCCGATGCAGATTACATCAACCACCCCGTCCGAGATCTCTATGGTTTCTTCGGGAAGCGCCGAGGCGTGGGGGCCGACCATGATTACCTTCGCCCGGCTCTCTTCCTTGCAGATGCGGGCACAATCGATATCCGAAAAAATAGATGGAGTGGTGGAATCCAGCACCACGAAATCAGGGTTTTCATTCCTGACGAGGCGCCTTAGATCGTGTTTGTCCCTGCCCTCAGCCGGGAAATCGTAGAGTTTTGCACCAATTCCGGCTCTTTCAAGGACCGCGGCAGCATAGGCCAGCCAGTCGGGCGCCCGGAGCACGCGTCCCCGCGTCCGACCCGCCCAGCGCTGGGTCCTATTGAAACCCGGAATGTACGGCTCGTTTATGAGAAGAACTTTCATATGTTGCGACTTATTGGAGTAATATTTCTCGATGGATGCTTAAAATCAAACTTTGATGTAGCCCACCCCAAAAAACTATCCTTCAGCGCCACACATTGAGACGAGAAACTGATAACACCCGCTTGCAGAATCACCCCTGTCGCGCATTGGCATAGACTCCCTTCCACGCCGGCTCTGCCCAATGACCCGGCCATTGAGGGTGTTTATGAAAAGACTTTAGAGGTTTAGGAATTCTGAGAGTCTGCGCTAGAATAGACGCGAACGAGTTGAGGGTCAAGTGAGAAGGCAGAAAAAAACAGCCAGAAAGCCTGTAGACTGGTTCTTGGAGATATTAGCGCACGACGTACGGCAGTTTATCGGTCAAACCCGAACAGCACTGATGAGCCATTGTCGTCCAATACCTTGATCTTAAGGGCATTCAAGGGTGAGGGCAGGATTTTGGCGGGATCAAAACTCAACATCACCTCGCCGGTCCAGGGGTCAATGGCGTGCAGTATGAGATCAGCCTTTTGGGCCCAGGGCCAATTGTGTTCATCATCTCCGTAGACAATCCCTCCAATGAAAAGATCATGTTCCCGCTTGGAAGGTATGATCCGTAATCGATTCATGGAAACCGCACCGGGAAAGGCAGCCCCGAGCCATCCTGACCAATGCGCCGGAACGTCAACCCTCTGCGCCAAAGTCGAAAGCGGTTCTCCGTTTGCACTGAGTGGGATCACCTCGATTTCGGAACGGTTCCCGGTGTTTTTAATGAATAAACTGATCCGGTCGGGGGCATCTGCATCGCTCGTGCGGACATCGATGAATTTATAATCAGCAGCCGGGATGAGTCCTTCGCGGCTGATCGTGCTATAAAGCAGCGGCTTGATTAGTGGAGAAAAGTGAACATCAGGAAGAGTTATGCGCCACCTTTTTTCGTCCAGACCCGCGTAAGTGGGGTGATAAATGGTGGGGTTATATGTTGCGGCGAATGCCACATGAGGATTCTCCAGCCAATTTTTGTTGAACTCGTTTCCAGCCAAAGCAGCATGGTAATAAACAGCTCCCAGTTGCATTGCCCCGTTGGCGAAATAGGATCCCATTACGAGCATGCTGGTGTATAGGACTTTGTCGCCGGGTTTGGCCAGGGATAGGAGCACTCGAGTTTGAGCCGGCTCAATGTTAAGCGGTTGACAGTTCCGAAGAAATTCAGAGGTAACATACAATTGCTCGCCGCCTGAGAGCATCGTCTCCGCCGAGTATCCCAAAACCAGCGCAAGCGCCAGGACGGGCCAGAGTTTATGAATGGCCGGCGAACCAATTCGGTCCGAAGTCATCAGATGTTCTTTTAGCAGAGCCAGGCTCTCTTGAAACGTAAAACAGATGGTATTTCCAACAGCTCCAAAAAGGATAACGAAAAAAGGGAACCATAATCTCAAGAAGAGATCGCCCGGTGAACAGAGCCTGTGCGAGTAAAACAGTGCACCAAGCATGAAAAGCGCGTAGACCGACAAGGTCCTGTTAATGAGACTCAGACGCTCTCTGGACAAGATCAAAAAACCGAGTAAAACTGAGGCAAAGAGGACAGGAAGAGAACCAACCTGAGCATCCTTCACCTTGACCAGGTGAACCAATACGCCGGTCACGTTGGACACCAGGACTCCAGGGACTTTTGCAAGGCTGATGGAGTTTCGGAACTCCAGGATAGCGTGAACGAGTGTAGGCCGTTTTATGTACAAGGCCAGAGCGAAGGTCAGGAGGCCGGTTAAGATGACTCCCAGAACAGCGGCCCAAAGTTTCCACCTGCTCTCGCGGCCTGGCATTGCCAATGCTATAAAAATGCTCATCAAGGCAAAGATTGCTCCTGCAGGGTGCATGGCAATGAGGAGCATCGACCCGATTATCAGGGTCCAGGGGGAATTCCCCCGCCTGAAAATTATCCTGGCCCACATCAGCATCGCCAGTCCCATCGCGAGTCCGGTGGGGATAACATAATGCACCCCCCTGTCGGGAAACACCTTGAAGGCAAGCAGCACCAGCGTCACACCTGCCGCGGGCATACCCCACAGAACCGTTAGCAGATAAGCAATCGCCAATCCGAAAAAAAATGGCGCAATGCTCCAAACCACTTTGTATGCGGTGGTCAGATCCACCCCGCATTTGGCTACCCCAAGCAGAATGATCGAAAACAACGGATGGTAAATGGGAAAGGGGAAAGACGCAATCTCCCGCTGCTTAAGCGATTCCGGTTCAGTAGGGCTTTGTTCGAGTTGCTCACGCAGGTCTTGCAGGGCAGGACAATCCTGAGAAAAGCATTCCTGCATCTCCTGCGTCCGCACGAGGTAAGCGACCGAATCTTCCACATCGGGCAGCATCGCACGCGACCATATGGGCATAACCAGAGCACTCTGCACAGCAGTCCAGACAAACAGACCGATGAGCAGGATGCCCCAGTGTGAGAATCGCAGATATCCTTTTGGCTCGTCCAGAAATTCCAGAATGCGGATCAATGGCTTGCAAAATCGTTGGAAAGATCGAAAAGGACTACCTGAAGCACCTCTACACATACACTCCTCAGAATTATATCTCGAGCGATGGCTTGCTTTCGCATGCGTGGGACTGTACCGGAAGCGCGTAATGCATGTCAATGGGAAAAGGAACATGACCCGGCGCTTCTGCTTCGGGGCAGGTTGCAAACAGGGTTGGAACTCAACTCACATTGAAGTCAAAGAGTTTTCAGACCAGGTCACAAGCGGGTTTGGAAGTTCGTACTAGATCCGGCATTCGGAGATTCGAATTGACTTTTCTCAGAACCT
>JBELAB010000306.1:0-4265 GCA_049509275.1 Syntrophobacteraceae bacterium
GATGCCTGGCAGGATGCGCATGCGCCGCGCGTTGCAACCAGCACGCGATTACCCACCACGTCCACCAGTTCGATGTCGCCGCCGTCGTGCTTCAGGGCCGGCCTGATTTCCCGTTCCAGGGTATCCTCTATCATTTTGATTTTCCGTATATTAGACAGCTTTGGCCTTTCAGCCGGGGCTGCGCTCATCTGGGAAAGCGTCCTGTCGATTATTTCCTGGATAATTGGGTGGCAGTTTTCGCAGCCCCCTCCAGCTTTAGTGTAATTTGTCACCTCTTCGATCGTAGTGAGTCTATTCTCGCGGATAGCCCGCTCGATTTCCTTCTCCGTTACTCCGAAGCACTCGCAAACGATTTTTTCCTCTTCGGCCTTGACGGGGGCGCCCTTAAAATTTGCAATAGCCTGCTCCAGGGCCTCCCGCCCCATAACGGAACAGTGCATCTTTTCCTGAGGAAGTCCCCCGAGGTAGTTTGCTATGTCTTGGTTTGTGACCTTCGCAGCCTCCTCGACCGTCATGCCTTTTATCATTTCAGTCATTGCCGAGGCTGAAGCTATTGCGCTGGCGCATCCGAATGTCTTGAACTTCGCCTCTTTTATCCTGCCGTTTTCGTCCAGTTTGAAGGTGAACTTGAGCGCGTCGCCGCACGCAATCGATCCTACTTCCGCAACCCCGTCCGGGTCTTCGATTTCTCCAACGTTTCGAGGATTGAGGAAGTGATCTTTGACTTTATCGGTGTAGTCCCACATATGTGTTCCTCCCGCCACCCTGTTTTATTGTTCCGGTCTAAGAGAGCCTGGCTCAGAGATCGCCTCGGTCCACTTTGTTCTCTATTATAACTACAAAAACAATCCTTCGCAGGAATTCAGCGATAAATTCCGCGATATTTCCCAAAATCCTTTCAAGTTAAATTTAAAATTTTAGCAGAAATTGACCCCTGATAGTATACCAAATCTCGGAAGCACCCGGCACGCCAAAGCGTTTTTTTGCCCCTGGTCAATGTCAACAGGCAAAAGGGGTGTTGTGAGGGAATCTGCACCATGTGAAACATCGCACTTTTTTCTTGACAAAACAGGCGCCCCTAATCTAGTTTGCCCGATGATCAGTTTCTGCCCTTACGGGCTCATTTTGTCTTTTGCTGCACTTGCATTGATTCCGCAGCACTGACACTTGTTCAAATTACAGGTTTCTATCTGTCGCTTCAGGTTCTGAGGGACCCTGAATTCCAAGCGCGCACAGGTTTGACCCGGCAAATCAAATTCTAAGGAGGTGACAGAAGTCCTTACCGAACCGAGTCTTGGGCTCTGAACAAATTAAAAAATTTTAAAAGGAGGTTCAATTTAACATGCCCTACGATGCGACAAAAATGAAGGATTGGCAGATTTCAGAAGCAGCGGAAGTGAACATGCCTACGCCATGGGAGTTTCAGGAAAAACTGGGACTGAAAAAAGATGAAATTCTCCCTATGGGCAGGCTCTGCAAACTCGATTTCCTGAAAATCATCGAGCGTCTGAAAGACCGCCCTGATGGAAAGTACATCGAAGTAACTGCAATCACTCCCACCCCTCTTGGAGAAGGCAAAAGCACGACTGCCTGCGGATTGATGGAAGGCCTTGGAAAAAGGGGAAAAAATGTGGGCGGGGCGCTCAGGCAGCCCTCCGGCGGCCCGACCATGAACATAAAAGGAACGGCAGCAGGCGGCGGAAACTCGCTTCTCATCCCGATGACCGAGTTTTCGATGGGCCTTACGGGTGATATCAACGACATCATGAACGCCCACAACCTGGCGATGGTGGCCCTCACGGCCCGCATGCAGCACGAAAGAAACTACAACGACGAGCAGCTTCAGCGCCTGACCAAAATGAAGCGCCTCGACATAGATCCTACCCGTGTTGAGATGGGCTGGGTCCTGGATTTCTGCGCCCAGGCGCTTCGCAATATCAACATCGGCTTGGGCGGCAGGATGGACGGCTTCATGATGCAGTCCAAATTCGGGATCGCGGTCAGCTCGGAATTAATGGCCACTCTTTCGATCGTAAGAGATCTGGCCGACCTGAAGAAAAGACTCAATGAAATCACGGTGGCGTTCGACAAACGCGGAAAACCCGTAACTACCGGCGACCTGGAAGTCGGAAACGCCATGACCGCCTGGATGAGAAACACTATCAACCCGACCCTTATGTGCACCGCTGAGTACCAGCCGTGCATGGTTCATGCGGGTCCTTTCGCAAACATAGCGGTCGGCCAGTCTTCGATCATCGCCGACCGTGTCGGCCTCAAGCTCTTCGACTATCATGTCACCGAGAGCGGTTTTGCCGCCGACATCGGGTTCGAGAAGTTCTGGAACGTCAAATGCCGGTACAGCGGTCTTAAGCCTCACGTATCGATTCTTACCACGACCATCCGCGCGCTCAAGATGCACGGCGGCGGTCCCAAAGTTGTGGCCGGTCTTCCGCTTCCCGCCGACTACACCAAGGAAAACCTGGCCCTGCTCGAGAAGGGCGTTGCCAACATGGTGCACCTTATCGGCGTCATCCGCAAATCGGGGATCAACCCTGTGGTGTGCATCAACTCCTTCCATACGGATACCAAGGCTGAGATCGCCCTGGTTAAAAAGTATGCGGAAGCCGCCGGCGCACGTTGCGCCGTGTCCGAGCACTGGGCCAAGGGCGGCGAAGGCGCCCTGGAATTTGCCGACGCGGTTATCGAAGCCTGCGAGGAACCCGGCGACTTCAAATTCCTCTATCCGATGGAAATGAAGCTTAGAGAGCGCGTCTCTCTGGTGGCCAAAGAAGTTTACGGTGCGGACGGCGTTGCGTGGACGCCCGAAGCTGAAGCAAAGGCCAAGATGCTCGAGGCGGATTCCAAGTATGATGACTACGCCACCATGATGGTCAAGACTCACCTCAGCCTGACCCACGATCCGGCAGTCAAAGGCGTGCCCAAGGGTTGGATACTGCCTATCCGGGACGTTCTCATCTACTCCGGATCAAAGTTCCTTTGTCCGTGTGCAGGCGCCATCAGCCTCATGCCTGGGACTTCGTCCGATCCGGCGTTCCGCAAAGTGGACGTCGATGTGAAGACGGGGAAAGTCAGTGGCCTTTTCTAGCCGGATTCTGGATAAATCTCGCAGAGCGTTGAGATTTATCCAGGATTTCAAATAATCACCGGAGGTGTCATATGTCTGCCAAACTTCTGAAAGGGGCTGAGGTGGCCAAGGAGATTCGGGCCGAGCTCAAAACCGAGGTCCAACAGTTGCTCGAAAAACATGGGGTCGTGCCGGGACTGGTCACTATCCTGGTCGGCGAGAACCCAGCGTCACAGAGTTATGTAAGGGCGAAGCAGAATACTGCTCACGAGCTTGGCTTTTACTCCGTCCAGGATAGTCAGCCCGCCGATCTGAGCGAAGACGTCCTGCTCAAACTCATCGACAAGTACAACAAAGACCCTAAGATTGACGGGATCCTAGTACAGTTGCCTTTGCCCAAGCATGTGAACGAAAACCGCGTGCTCCTGGCAATTGACCCTGGAAAGGACGTTGACGCTTTTCATCCGGTAAACGTCGGAAAACTGATGATAGGGGAGCCCGATTATCTGCCCTGCACCCCTGCCGGGATCCAGGAGCTGCTTGTGCGTTCCGGGACCCAGATATCTGGTGCGGAAGTCGTTGTGGTCGGAAGGTCCAATATCGTCGGCAAACCGATTGCGATGATGCTCATGCAGAAGGCGCCGGGCGCAAACGCCACGGTCACCGTGACCCACACCCGCACGAAGGATGTCAAGGGACACTGTCTGCGCGGCGACATTCTGGTCGTTGCAGCCGGGGTCGCGGAATATGTCAAGGGCGACTGGGTCAAGCCTGGGGCCGTCGTAATCGACGTGGGAGTGAACGAAGTGGGAAAAACCGCCGATGGCAAGCGGATCCTCAAGGGAGATGTGGCCTTTGAGGAAGCGGCGCAAAGAGCGAGCGCCATTACGCCGGTTCCCGGCGGAGTGGGGCCGATGACCATAACGATGCTCATGAAAAACACTGTGCGCGCTTGCAGGGTGCACCACAACATCAAATAGATCTAAGCGAGGTTGTGTGGGCGCGGTGGGCTGGTTTTGCCCGGCGGCATGCGGATCTGCTGCATGTACGGGGGGCTAGGCCAACACCCGGGCGTAAAATAAGCGGCCGAAGCCGGATAATCTTCCGGGTTCGGCCGTTTTTTTGTCAACCCTGATGATTAATTATGCAGGTGATGGCTTCTCCGGGAATCAATCATCCA
>JBELAB010000307.1:0-4258 GCA_049509275.1 Syntrophobacteraceae bacterium
TAGCTGTTATACTAACCTCCGAAAATCTGCTGCATTCCGGCTCAAAAGCGCCGCCGGAATGACGATGGCGCGGTAGTCAAAGACCATGCGGATATTCTCGGAGCTATCAAGTACCGCCAACCGCTTTAAGCGGTCCATGATTTTCCAGGCCTCCGGCTTCGCCGGAGGTATCTGACTCCATCTTTGTTCTTTTGATTATGCCCCTCATCGCTGCCCAAAATGGGTGTTTTTTTAAGCAAGGTGATTAACTTGCGCTGGAATTACATCTGTGTCACCTGGCTTTGATGCCGTGTGACGTGCTTGAGGGATTAACTTAGCGTCGTGACTTTGAATCGTCCTGCTGGAAGGAAAATGCCATGAAGGTGAGAATCGACTACGGTCTGTGTATGGGTGACCGAAATTGCCACAAGGTTTGTCCTGAAGTTTTTGATTTTGACGAGGACCAGTTGCAATCGATCGTTCGTGTGGATATCGTGCCTGCAAAGCTGGAGGATAAAGTTAGACAGGCAGCCAGGGAATGTGCACCGGGGGCCATCCTGGTCGAGGAGTGATCCAGCCCGTCCTCAAAAGCGCCTAGTGCAGCGTCAACTAAGTTCCTATAAGTAAGGACCTTCAGCCCGTCATTCCGGCGGAGCCTGCCCCGGAAGTGTCTAGTCCGGGGGCCGGAATCCAGCGTCTTTTCACTTGGTTAAAAGCACTGGACCACGGCTTTCGCCGGGGTGACGATTCCTTGCAACATGTCATAACTTTGTTGACAATGTACTAGTGCAGCGTCAACTAAGTTCCTATAGGTAAGGACCTTCAGTCCGTCATTCCGGCGAAGGCCGGAATCCAGCGTCTTTTCAGTTGGTTAAAAGCACTGGACCCCGGCTTTCGCCGGGGTGACAATTCTTTGCAACATGTCATAACTTTGTTGACAGCGTACTAGTACTTGCCTGCATAAATAGTCGTACTATGGAACATGGAGTCGGCAGATCGTGGTCGCTCTTGCCGTGACCCGGGAAGGCTGCCCGTGAGGAGCTGGATTTTTCCCGGAGACACCCCGGATGTTGAAACCATAAAGAGGGTCCGGAATGACCTCCGGGGATGGAACCTTTGGCGGGGCAAAATGAGACGCTGTCGAAAGCCAGCACACGTCCGGAAAATACTTTTGTAAACTCTTATATAAAGTGTGATTAAATAAAAATATTGACAAACCGCTCCGCCCTTCCCATAAGGGTTTCGCACAGATTGAGACGGCCTGTAATTTGCGTCATGGATCCGATCCGGAAAAAGACATTTGCAAATGGCTGATTGGAAGCTGGATACTGATAGAAGACAAACGAAGCGATTCAAGGTCGTATGGAACGGTACGCTCACCTGTCTTTTCCCGAACCATGAAGAAAATGTTGAGGTCAAAGTGACGGCCGCCTCGACAACCGGCGCCCGGCTCGAATTAAAAACGCTGACATTCGGCTCTTATCATATAGTGATCGGAAGCGAATCGAGCCGGTTTACTTTGAAGGTCAGCCTGCCCGAGGCCGCCATCTGGACACCGGTCGGATAGTTTGGTATAGCACTGACCAGGAGAAAGATTCGTTCAAATTGGGTGTTATGTTCCTACACGCATCCGAGGAGATCCGATAAGTGATATATGTAAGTCTATCATACGAGGATTGTATCGACGCTGAAAGATTTTCAGGCCATACTCATGGATGTTGACGGCACGCTCCTGGACACTCTCCAGGACTTGGCCGATTCAATGAACAGCACTCTCCGCCATTTCGGATTTCCCGTCCACGAACTGGAAAAATACAAGTATTTTGTCGGGGACGGCATGGAGAATCTTGTCAGGCGCTCCCTCCCGGATTCGGCAAAAACGGACCTCCGGCTGATATCCCGATGCATCGAGATGATGCGGCAGATATATGAACGTAACTGGAATGTGAAAAGCCGGCCCTATCCCGGAATTCCGGAACTTCTTGACGCGTTGACCGCGCGCGGCCTGAAGATGGCCGTGCTTTCCAACAAGCCCCATGTTTTGACGCAGAGGGTAATAGAGGGGCTTCTGCCCACCTGGCGCTTCGAGGTCGTCATGGGCGAGTGCCCGCCAGTCCCCCGCAAGCCCGACCCTGCTTCAGCACTGGGAATTGCGAACCGGCTCGGAGTTGAGCCTGCCGGCTTTCTCTACCTCGGCGATACAGCCACTGACATGAAAACCGCAAATGCCGCCGGCATGTACGCCGTCGGCGTGCTGTGGGGATTTCGCAACGCCGAAGAGCTTATCCTGAGCGGCGCCAAAAAGCTCATCGCAAAGCCCGCCGAACTGCTTGAGCTGATTTGATGGAAACAGGGCAACAATGCTGTTGGGAAATCTGCTCTCGTGGAATAAGTAGTAGTGTGTTGTTCTTAGTCGGGGAGCGAGAATAAATTCCCCTTAATTGCAGGTTCTTGCGCCCGGCCGTAGTGCCGGCCTTCCTTTTGTGCTTGACGCGCGAGGCTTTCGGTATCAAAAAGGACTTGATCTGCAATCTGAGAATCTTTATTGTACGGTAAATGGTGCGAGACCGTTCAAAACTGCCGCATCTTGGGGAAACAGCTAATGAGATTGAAAAGGGTTGCCGGGCTATCGTTTTTTCTCATGTTCGCCATCCTCTTCTGTTCCTTTGCCCTTGCCGACGAAGAAAAAGAAGAAGAATTCACAGCAAGCGTTCAAAAATTCGAATATCGCATCCCGGACTTGACCGTGGTGGGGTCTCCGAGGTGGTACAATATAAAAAAGAAGGACACTCTCCTGGACATAGCGAGGCGAAACGGCCTGGGCTACAATTCCGTTGAGCTGCTTTTTCCAAAAATGGATGCGTGGATTCCACCCAAGGGCAAAAGGATTTTTGTCCCCACCTTCTGGGTGCTTCCGCCCAGCCAGCATTATCAACTGGTAATAAATGTCCCCGAGTTGAGGATCTACTTTTTCGACCAGCGCAGTTCGACCGTTCAGACCTATCCGATCGGGATAGGCGACGAGGGATGGGAAAGTCCGCTTGGGACCTTTTATGTAAATGAGAAAAGACCCAATCCGTACTGGTATATTCCTGCTTCGCTGCAGGAAAAATATGGCATGGCGGTAATGCCGCCCGGCCCGGAGAACCCGCTGGGGGAATTCACCATGAAGTTTTCGGCAGGCGCCTACGGAGTTCACGGGACCTCCATGCCCTGGGGAGTCGGACGACTCGTAAGCCACGGCTGCATTCGTTGCTACCCCGAGCACATACGCATCCTGTATCCTCAGGTACCGATTGGAACAAAGCTCGAGATCATCTACGAACCGGTCAAATTCGGCCGAAAAAACGGGCGGATATTTGTGCAGGCTTTTCCGGATGTCTATAAGAAAATCCCTGATTATGCCAAATATGCATTCGATAAATTGGCGCAGTATCCCCTTGCAAAAGATGTGGACCAAAGGAAATTCATGGTGGCGATGAGCCTGCAAAATGGCGTCCCCACTGATGTAACGCAAAACGCATATGAGGACGACTCGCTCAAGGTGACTGACATGACCCAGTAAGAGGTGAGGCCGGATTCACTCAGCCGCGCAAAAAAGGAAAAGGAGCATCCGATTTCCCGTCGCTTCCAGTGTATATGGGGTAATGGCTGGACGAAAAATTCCTTGATTTTCCAGAACAGGTGTCTTAGCATGTAAATTGTTTGTCTCAAATAAGGCCGCATAGGTGGTCTAATGGACTTTAAAACAAGATCGGTTTAGCGAATTTTGGACTCGAGAGGAGGTGGGAAAGCCGCAGGCAGCAAGAGGAGGGTTTTGAAAACGACACGGTAGTTAATCTAATCGATTTTTATGGAGGAAAGAGTATGAAGAAAATATTAGCGGTAGTGTTTGTTGTTGCATTTGCTTTTACGGTCGCCGGTTGCTGTGGTGTGGGGGAAAGTGATTGCGCAAAATGTAAGGAACTTTGCCAGTCCGCTCTGGATAAGGCTCAGTCAATCGAAGCATCATGCACGGCCAGCGCCAAAGCTGCTGGAGATGCCGCAATGAGGGCTGAGAACGCCGCTCGTAGAGCCGAAGCCGCCGCTGAAAAGTGCGAAGCGATGTTCAAGAAACATATGAAGAAGTAACTACCGCATTTATCTTCTTGGAATAAACGGCCGGGGGACTTCCACCGGCCATTTCTTTTTTGTGGGTGTCAGTGCTGATTCGGCGAAGTCGTTCTTTTCCTGAGCAGAATTTCATTCCTGCCCGGCTTTATCAGGTCCTCCAGAATCG
>JBELAB010000308.1:0-4229 GCA_049509275.1 Syntrophobacteraceae bacterium
GGTTGATCGAACGGATTTATACCGAGCAAGGCCCCGGCGGTAGCGGTGGCAATCTCCCAAAGGAAAAACTGCTCTCCGAGGTCGAGCCGGTCGCGCATATAAACCGTGATTACCGGGTGGCCGGTTTTTCGCAGAGAATCGGCTTTGGCCATAAGGGCCTCGTCCGGTTCGTTTCTTATCCTGAATTCAACAAACAGCCGGTCTTCTCCGTAGTTTTGCCGGTTTTCAACCGGATCGTTCGATACCGGAATGACTCCTGTCCCATTTTTTCCGGTACTTTCGGCAATGAGCTGTTCCAACCACATTGCAAACGAGGAAATCGGCCCGGGCAGAAGAAAGGTCAGCTTGTCCCTGCCCCCTGCCGCAAGGACGCCGATGGCCACCCCGAGCGCTGCTCCCGGATTTTGGGAAAGGGGCTTCTGAATCCGGCATTCATCCACAATCTTTGAGGCCCTGAGGAGCAGCTCATCCAAATCGATGCCCATCAAAGAGGCAGGCGCCAATCCAAAAAAGGAAAGCGCCGAATAGCGTCCGCCGATATCCGGATAATTGAGGAAAACTCTGCGGTAAGAGCGCTCGGCGGCCAATCTCTCAAGCATGGAGCCATGATCTGTTATCACCCCAAAGTTTTCGTTGGCGAGGTTCGCCGTTATGCTTTGGACTCTTTCAAAAAAATACTCGCCGAAAGAACGGCTCTCGACGGTGGTGCCGGACTTGCTGGCCTCGATGAAAAAAGTGTTGGCAAGAGGAATGCCTCGCTCGATCCCAATGACAGTGGCCGGATCGGTGGTGTCGAGCACCGTCAGAGGCAGGCCGGGAGCATGCCTGCCGAAAGTTTCTCTAAAAACCAGCGGTGCAAGGCTGCTTCCTCCCATGCCCATAAGGAGCACGTGGCGAAAGCCCGCTTTTTTCAGTTCGGCGGCAAATTCACTAAGATCGGGGACGGCCTGCCTTATCTTCGCGGGAGAATCCAGCCAGCCCATCGAGCTTGCAATTATCTTCTGCTGATCCGGTTCCATTTTCCAGAGCGCCGGGTCCTTGTTCCAGAGCCGGGCGCAGAAATCAGCCTCCTCAAGGTTTTGCAGCCTTTCCATTACCGCCGGTTCGAACCCGGTCAGATCAAAATCCATTCCGGCCAGCTTCATACAGAGACCTCCGGATCTTTTTCGTGAATCACTGCCGATTTTACGCAATTGCTGAGAAGGTCTTCATTGCGAGCGCCGCAGCCCCGATGATCCCGGCTTCATTTCCAAGTTTTGAAGCACGGATGACAAGACAGCCGGTTGCCGCACTCAATGCGCGGCGGCGCACCCCCTTGTCTATGCGCGAAACCATCTCGGGCATGCCTTCTATAATGCCGCCGCCCAATATTATCCGACAGGGGTTGAACGCGTTTACCAGCGCAGCGACACCAGCGGCCAGAGCGTCCGTAACCTCCTCAATTATCTCCGCCGCGAGCGCGTCTCCAGCGTAAAAGGCCTGCACCACTGTTCTTGCCGTGATGTCCTCGGCTTTGCCGCCCGCCATCTTCAAAATTGTGCTGCCGAACACCGGGTCGGCCTTCACACTCTCATGCGCTCTGCGAGCTATGGCCCATCCGCCGGCCAGTGCTTCCATGCATCCCCTGTTGCCGCAATTGCAAAGCGGGCCGCGAAGGTCCACCGTCATATGCCCTATTTCCCCCGCTGTGTTGCTGCACCCTTCAAGCACCCTGCCGCCGCAGACGATGCCTCCGCCGATTCCCGTCCCGATGAAGATACACACCAGATCGCCGCCGCCCGGACCGGCCCCGAAAAGCCATTCGCCCCACAGCGCAGCCCGAACGTCGTTGGTCACTACGACGGGAATTGCACATGCTTTTTGCACTTCCGCCTGAAGCGGCACGTTATGCCAGTCCAGATTTGGCGCGAACACAACGGCGCCGGTCCCGGGCTCCACCTGCCCGGCGACACCGATGCCGATCCCGGACATTGAAATCCCGAAGGTGCCCTTGAGCTGCCCAACTCCTTTGACAACCTGATTTAACACAGCGCTGTAGCCGCCCTGCCTTTCAGTGTCATAGCGAAGCAACTCCAGCAACCGTCCTTCCTCATCGACTGTGCCAAAAGCTATCTTGCTGCCCCCCAGATCGATCCCTATAGCACAATGCTTGATATCCATAAGCGCCCCGGTCCAGGTGTAACACCCGTGAATGAATTGTAGCCTAACCCCTTGTGGGCGTTCTCTGAATCAAGCTTTCCGGATTTTTTCCCGCAAAACTCGAACACGGAAACCTTTCATCTTTCGCCAATCCAGCGACTGGTGGCGCGGAATGACCAACACCCCTTCGGCCGTGCGATCAGAGACCGAAACCACGATCTCCAGGGGCCCATTGTCGAGTTCAACAGATACCCTGTCACCGTCGGAAAGTCCCGCATACTGCGCATCTTTTGAGTGCATCGACATATATGGTCCGATGATGCCGGCGTCAAGCGAATCCGACCAGGCCGAAAATTCCGTTGTGCCGAACATCCATTCGACCATTAAAAGTTCGAGGCCCTCGGAGCTCTTTGGTTTTCCCCTGGACTCTACACCTCGCGGGGCGTGGAGATTTCCGTTACGGGATTTGCCTTGAAATATCCTTATCCCATCAACCGGATAATTATTCGCATCGAACCCTTCAAAGGCCGTGTGCTCCGTTGGGATAAACTCTCCCGGGGAAATATCGCTCAGTCCGCCATCCGCCATCGGCATGCCCGCAATTTTCCAAAGCGCTTCCCAGGCCGGCAGGTGATCCCCTCCGGGAACAAAATCCCCGTAAATACGCGGCGGGTGTTCTCCTCCCCAGATCGGTACGCCTCCGTGATGGACCCGCTTCGCAAACTGGGCCCTTCCTTCCTGATTTATAAATGTCGAATCGGTTTCAAAGACTGTGGAAGCCGGATAAAAAATGGAAGCGCGTTTGACCGTCTCAGTCGGAAAGTAATCGATTGCTATCAGAAGTTCGAGTTTTGACACGGCTCGATCGAGTCTCGTACGATCCGGATAATAGTGAAAAGGATCGCTCTCCACAACTACCAGCGCTCGAACGAGACCCTTTTCGATGTCGCCGGCAAGGTCTGCAAACGCTTGCCCATCTGCTCCGGAAAGAAGAGCTGAGCTGAAAGCGCCCGCCCCCGGCAGCAAATAAAAAATGCCTGCCTGTCTTCCTGTCACGGCCAGTAACCGGGCGCAGTCGGCGGCAAACGCAGGCGTGCTTTCGCACGTCACGTCAGTTCCGCAAATTATTACCGGTCTTTTACTCGAAGCAAGCTGCTCGGCAAGCGGGCCAATCCGGGCTGGAAGCTCACGATCTCCATGGTCTGCGGCCAGCACGCGATAAAAATCCTTTGCGTCTTTTCCGAACGCTGCCGAATCCTTTTCGACCGCTTTAACGACGAGCATGCCCAAGTATAGCTCAATGTCGCCGGGCGCAGCCGGTATATGTTCGAAATTGCAGGGCAGCAAGACCGGGCGCGGATCGATCGTCACAATGGGTGCATGCCTCCTGGAGGCCTGCCTGAGCGCGAGCGCGGCCATCCCCGCTTCGTTGAGGGGATCGGCCCCTGCAATGATGACAAAATCCGCTTTCTCGATTTCCCTCATCGATACGGCGATTTCGCTATCAAGCCCTTCAAGGGCCGAGCGGGTCTTACGGAGCTTTGCGGGATCGGCAAAAAATACCGGGCCCCGCCAGTCTCGTGTCCTGCAAATTCGTTTGAGCATGCACTGGGACTCGAGGCTGTTTCGAGTCGAGCCGACCGCCGCAATGGCATTGGGACCGTATTTTTCTGCAATATCGGCCAGAGATTCTCGCGCTTTTGCAAATGCGGTCTGCGCGGAAACCGCGCTCTCTCCAACTCGCGCTGCCCAGGGGCGTTTTTTGTGATCGGCGCCGCCATTGGAGTAGGAAAATCCGAATCTTCCTGCGTCACATATAAAGTACCCGTTCACATCGTGGTTGTAGCGCGCCTCCACCCGCATGACCCCACGGTAATGGGCGTTCCCGACCGTATTGCACCCCAGCGAGCAGTGGTTGCAAAGGGAGGGCGCTCTCTGGAGGTCCCATCTGCGCACTTTGAATCGGGCGGTCTTGTCGGTGTAGACGCCGGTAGGGCAGATATCCACCAGGTTTCCTGAAAAGGGGCTTTCAAGCTTACCGTCCGAAAACCTGCCGAAGTAAAGACGGTCCCCGATCTGCATGACGCCAA
>JBELAB010000309.1:0-4203 GCA_049509275.1 Syntrophobacteraceae bacterium
ACATCTGTAACAAGGAATACACACCCCCGACATACTCCCGCCAAATTCTTTCCGTAAACTGGGAACATCTTTAAAAGCACCACGCAAAGCCCATGGACCATAACGAGGTCAGGAGGTACACAAAACAAAAGTGAGTATGCCCTGCATGCTTCTGCTCGCTTTTTTGACATTTTGCGCCATCGCCTATCTCTACTGGCGCCGTGTCTGGTTTTTTCGAAATCCCGCCCGAAAAATCCCCTCTGAAGACTCCGGAATTCTCAGCCCGGCAGACGGTTGCGTCGTCTACGTGAAAGAAGTAGCCCCGGGCGACGAGATCATCACGATCAAGCAGGGAGTCAAGGCGACCATTCACGACATTTGCAGGGAAGCGGTGTCGGCGCCCAAGGTCCTGATCGGCATTTTTATGAGTCCTTTCAATGTGCACTACAACCGCGTCCCGCTTTCCGGAACGGCCTTGTTCATTCGTCACTACCCGGCCTTAGGGAAAAATCTCTACATGGCGGCGATGCACCTCAGGACGGTCTTCCACCGCCTGCCCCTCTACAGCAACAGCCTGCACATCATCCAAAACGAGCGGACCGTAACGGGAATCCAGGGACACTACCGGGGCAGGCTCCTCAACTGCTATGTGGTGCAAATCGCGGCAAGAAGCGTCAATGGAATCGATTCATACATCGAACCGCAGCAGCCGGTGAGCGCCGGACAAATCCTTGGTATGATCCGGATCGGGTCCCAGGTGGACCTCATCGTCACGGCCTTCGAGGGCATGAAGATCAGAGTGCGGCCCGGAGATCGCGTCCGCGCCGGAGAAACGATATTGATCGAATAAAAGAATACGAGGCGAATCGGAAAGGGAGTGAGAATAAAAATCGGCATTGGAGTCTCTACAGAGATCCGGAGCCGGCGGGAGCAATCTGAGGACTGGGCTTTTCATGCGCGGGGGTTTTCGGCCTTGAAGAATGGTTGAGCGTATACAGGAAATAATCGTACAGAGCTGGAACGAGCTTCAACACGAACTCTACAAGGACTCGTGGAACGGAGAACTCGGCCGCTATCGGTCCCGTTGCGCCTTCCGAGGGCTATCCGATGCGGGCTACCGGCTGGAAACAACCCTTATACGCCTGAGGGGCCGCTTTGTAGAACTTGAAAACCACCTGCTGCGCAATTTCAAGAAATACGCGCATAGAAACGTCGTAAGCGGAAACTCGATCTGGCATTGGCTGGCTGTGGCGCAACATTCAGGCCTTCCCACAAGGCTTCTGGACTGGACCTATTCACCGTTTTGCGCCCTGCACTTCGCCACCTCGGACCTGGATAAGTTCGACACCGATGGCGCAGTCTGGGCGGTCAACTACATAAGGACACACAGGCTGCTGCCCGAAAGTCTCAAGCTCCCACTCGAACAGGAAGGAGCAAATGTTTTCACCGTGGAGATGTTGTCCGAATCAGTGAAGACCCTGCACGAGCTGGCCGGCCTTTGCGAGCTGCCCTTCGCCCTCTTTTTTGAACCGCCCTCGATGGACGATCGGATTGTAAACCAATTTGCATTCTTTTCGGTGATGTCTGACCCCAAAGCCGTCCTGGACGACTGGCTCGTGCAGCACCCTCAAATCGCCCGCAGAATCATCATCCCGGCGAAACTGAAGTGGGAGATCCGCGACAAGCTCGATCAGGCCAATATCACCGAAAGGGTGCTTTCCCCGGGTCTCGACGGCCTGAGCACATGGCTCAAGAGGCATTACAGTCCCAGACAAGACGGCATGCCCAAAAAGAAGACCCCGGCATATCACCAGTTCTTAAGTTTTCCACAGAAGGCGTCAAATGAATAATCAGGGGTGGGACACTTTTAAACGGGACAACCTTGCTTCGCATACGGGAGGGTTTCATGCACAAGACCTATGTTCTGGATACCAATGTACTGCTGCATAATCCAGAAGCTTTGTTTGCATTCCAAGACAATCATGTGGTCATTCCTCTCACGGTAATCGAAGAAATAGACAGCCAAAAGAAAAGGCAGGACGAAATAGGAAGAAATGCGCGGGTCGTTTCGAGGCAACTCGATGCCCTTCGCTCATTGGGGCATCTTTCCGAGGGAGTGCCGATGCCTTCGGGAGGAAAGCTCACGATCGAACTCAATCACTCCAGCATAATAAGTTTCCCGAAAGGATTGGACCCTGAGAAACATGACAACCGAATTCTCGCTGTGGCCTTCAACCTGAGCCATGCAGGGCAGGGAATCGTAAGTCTGGTAACCAAGGACCTCAACCTGCGCATCAAAGCCGACGTTGTAGGCGTGCGGACCGAGGATTTCTATAACGATAAGGTGGACTACGATCACCTCTACTCCGGTGTTGTCGATAAATATCTATCTGCCCAGGAGCTGGACAGGTTTTACCGGGAGCAGAGGTTGAAGTTATCCGGCTGCCAACCGCTCCCGAATCAATTCTTTCTGCTGAAGTGCCACGAGAATTCGTCACAATCGGCGCTTGCACGATACAGCCATGGCTTGCTGTTGCCTCTGTGCCATGCGGACTCGGTCAACTGGGGGATCAAGGCCTTGAACAAGGAGCAAAAATTTGCCCTCGAACTGCTCAGAGACGATCAGATAAGAGTCGTCACACTGGTCGGCCGGGCCGGAACAGGGAAAACCCTGTTGGCCCTTGCCGTCGGATTGGAAAAAGTTCTGGAGGAAAATGCCTTCTCGAGGCTGCTGGTCACCCGGCCCGTCATCCCTATGGGCGAGGACCTGGGCTATCTCCCCGGGACAAAGGAAGAGAAACTGAGGCCATGGATGCAGCCGATATATGACAACCTGGAGTTCCTGATGAGAAATTGTCCGGACCCTTACGGAGTGCTGGATGATTTGGTGAGAAAAGGGACACTGGAGCTGGAAGCGCTCACCTACATACGGGGACGCAGCATCCCGAAACAGCTCATACTTTGCGACGAAGCCCAGAACCTCTCGCCCCACATGATAAAGACACTCATCACCCGCGTCGGTGAAGACACCAAGATCGTTTTCACCGGAGACCCCGAGCAGATCGACCACCCTTATCTGGATGCCAGCAGCAACGGCCTGACCTATCTCGTAGAACGCCTCAAAGGGGAGGAATTAGCCGGGCATGTAACGCTGGTCAGGGGGGAGCGGTCTAAGGTGGCGGAGTTGGGCGGCAGACTGCTTTAAAATCCACCGCCTCGGTCATCATTGCAGCGAATTCCGAAATGACGAAAAAATTACCGTTCGATCTCTGAATTGCAGGCAATTGTTTTGGGAAAACGCGTCACTTCTTTGTATGGCGTTGAGATTTCTCACAAAAGATACCTTCTTGCAACACGACTGTAACATACATCCGTTATCCTTTTCGTCAGCTCGGTCAGTGTCCGCCGCAAAACCGACAGGCCGGGGCGGTGTGGAGTTGGACCGAATACCCTTTGATACAAAGGAGCATAAATGAGCTGCTATTTACACCATGTTCCAGGGAGAATCAGAATCAAGATTCCAGGTATGAAGGGAAAACCCTTCTATGCGCAGGAACTGGGGAAAAAACTCCAACTCATCTCCGGGGTCTGCCTGGTAAGTGTTAATCCCCTCACTGGAAGCGTCCTGGCATATTATGATGAGAGATCTACAGATGCCAGCGCAATAACGGATGTCGTGAGCAGGGAAACCGGGGTCGACCTCTCCAAGGCTTGTGCTCCGGATAAATATATGGACGACGCATTGTCAAAAACCGGTCAAATGGTTGGAAAGACCATAGGCAAGGCTGCCTTGGGCATAGCGATCGGTCAGATATTCGAGGGGTCCCCATTGGCGCTGCTTGCAGCCGTCATTTAGGAAGAAGAGCGGACCAAAGCCGGATTTTTGGAATATGCCCGTATTGTCCCCGCAGGCTGCCGGCATGAAAGCGGCCGAAGCCATGCTTTTCTCATTCCTCAGGAAAAACTCCCAAGACTACGATATTATCCCTTCCAAATCACAGCAACCCTACCCTCAATTTCTGAGGCCGACTCGTGGCCGCCGATCAATCTCACCAACGAATTTACTCAAGTCGATCCCACATGCGGGTGCGACGCCGCAGGGCGCCACCCTCAGCCTGGTCCCGCCCAGGATATGGTGAACCCGCAGGCGCGTGGGACGGGCAGCGGTCTCCATCCCCCTGCCTATGCGGGGTCCTGGAGATAAATCTTCATGGCCACAAAATG
>JBELAB010000031.1:0-18412 GCA_049509275.1 Syntrophobacteraceae bacterium
TCGTTTCAGGACCCCATCCTTCATTTTCCGCTTGTGCCATTTTTGTCTCCCTTGATTAGAAACGCTTTTAGAAAAAGAAACCTTTTCCTCTAACCCGAGCAGTGAGAAGTTCAAACCCGGGATGTCACAATCAGCTTCTTTCAAATTTTGAACGCCTGCGGTTCAATACCGCTAAATTCCACCGCCGTCTTCAGGCAGCCACACATCATCGAATCTCTTTTTTTGCGTCGTGGTTATGTCTACCTGGACAATTCCGGCGCCGTACACAGAGATCGTAATGGTTCCCAGGTCGATACCGTGAACCATTTCGACAATGTCCTTTATTATTGCGTCATTGACTATTTTTCTCTCGCCCATATCGAAATCCCCTCAGGAGCGTGAAGGTCATGTTGAGTCCCCGGCAGAATTCCGAATCAGCCGCCGGTCAGATGCTGTAAGACAGCACTCTCGTTTTGAGCTTCTGCCTTTCCATCAGCGCCTCCAGCGTAAACGATTCGAGCGCATCGAGCATTTTCCCGGTAACTTCGGACCAGACATCTCGCATAAGGCAGTCCTCGGAACGTTGACAGAGCAGGGGCTTTTCAGCGCATTCGACCAGGCACATCGATCCTTCCAGCGCGAGCAGGATGTCTTTCAAGGTGATGTCCCGGGGCGGCCTCGCCAATGTATACCCGCCCTGAGAACCGCGGACCGAGTGAACGAATCCTGCATTCTTGAGGAGGGGAATAAGATTGGAGAGGTACTTTTCCGAGATCTCCTGCCGCGCCGCAATATCCTTCAATGTAACTGGTCCGTCTCCTGCCTGGAGGGCAAGATCGAACATGAGGCGAACGCCGTACCGGCCTTTGGTTGATAATTTCATTGCAGTATTCTCCGATAAGCAACAAAGTCCATCGTATTAGTGGACTATTTCACACAATACAATACGGCATGTCAATAGTTTATTTCCGGATTACCCACTTTTTGAAAGTCCGCACAGGACCGCCTTCTATATTTTCGGGCACTCGGGCATTGCGCAAGGTACTAACCAAACTTAGTACAGGCAAACCGGCCGTGAACTTTTCGGCTTCCCAAGTAGACTAATTCAAAGGCCGATACGTCATTTCGCTCATAAAGACTTGAAAAGCGTTATTAACCGCTACACATCAGGAGGCAGGAATGAATACGAGAAAGATCATCATCTTGGCGTCCATCGGGTTGGCTCTTTTTATGGTTGTTCCGGCCACGCCTGCGAATGCTCAATGCTGCTATTACTGCAACCCGCTTCTCTTTCCGTTCGCTGTGGCGGCCACCGTTGTTGGAACAGCGGCAGCTATTGCAACTGCTCCTTTTTGTCCCTACTGTGGACCTCGCTATTACGGTCCTCCCCCTCCACCTCCCGCCTATTACAGCGGTCCCCCTCCACCTCCCGCCTATTACAGCGGTCCCCCTCGATCACCCGCCTATTACGGCGCCCCGCCATATCCCAACAGGGTATGGATTCGTGGACATTATAACAAGTATGGGGCATGGGTACCTGGACACTGGCGAAATCGAGATTAGCTGTTTCAGTCAAATCCCATCGCAGGCCCCAGTAATCCCTTCATCCTGACTGCGATGGTCCGGGGCCGGTCTTCCCCTACCTGGACCCCTCCCCGGCGACATGTTCGTCTATGCATCAATTGAGAGGCAAAGGGATGACGATTTCTTCACTTCATAGCTTGAACGTACCATTGAATAGACGCTTCCATGCCCATGGCCACACTGTACAGCGGTGTGTACCCAAGCAGTTCCTTCGCCCGTGAAATATCTGCAAGAGAGTGCCGAACATCCCCTTGGCGAAAGGGCCCATATTCGGCATCTATGCCTCGCACCTCGGGCATATGAGAGCAAAGGGAGTTCTTAATAAGCCCCAGCAACTGGTTGAGAGTCGTGCGATCACCGCAGGCAATATTGTACACCTTGTCAAGGGATCGAGGAGAGTTGGACAGGGCAGCCAGGATGTTTGCCTGTATCACGTCCTTAATGTAACAGAAATCACGGCTGGTCTCGCCGTCGCCATTTATGACGGGGGTTTTCTCATTGAGCAGGGCATGGATCCAACGGGGAATAACCGCTGCGTAGGCGCCATTCGGGTCCTGCCGCTTCCCGAATACGTTGAAATATCTCAGCCCAATCGAGCTAAAATCGTAAACTCTTGAAAAAACTCCGGCGTAAATCTCATTCACCAGCTTTGAAGCCGCATAAGGGGAAAGCACGGATCCAGTTTCTTCCTCCACCTTGGGCAGTTTTTCGCTGTCGCCATAAACAGAGGATGAGCTTGCGAACACGAACCTTTTTACACGCGCCTCCATCCCCGCAACGAGCATTTGCAGGAACCCGTCCACATTACACATGTTTGTCGTGATCGGATCGTCTATAGATCGAGGCACACTGCCAAGGGCGGCCTGATGCAGTATGTAATCGACTCCCGAGCACGCCCTGCGGCAGTCTTCAGGATTGCGGATGTCTCCCTGGATGAATTCGAAATTACCCCACTTCTCAGGGCCGACCGTCCTCTTGACATCATCGAGGTTATTAGCATAGCCGGTCATGAAATTGTCCATTCCCACCACATGCTGACCGAGCTCGATCAGCCCTTCGAGGAGATTGGAGCCTATAAACCCGGCCACCCCCGTGATCAGCCACTTCTTGGGCTCTTTGCCAAGTTCTTCCTTAACATTGTCAAATCTGCTCACAGTCGTTGCCTCCATAGGTTGATAACTATTACCCCGCTAGTAAGTCAATTGACAACAATTCTTTCGCCATTCCGGCAAGAACCGGCTGCCGAGACCCGGTTGGCTGTTTCCTGGCACTTTACGCCAAGCAACTTCGCGGGCCTCGCGGACCCCGGTCGGCCTGGATGAGACCAGGCTGCATTCCGGAAGTCCGAACACCCTTCCAGCCCCGGCCGGGTCCTTTCCCGGTCAAAGCCACCTTCTAAAAATCAACTCTTTTCAGTCCAAACTCTGAGATGTATGATTTACAATAGAAGGGAGTTGCTTTTCGGCACTCTCGAACACAAGCAATAATCATTGCAACAGAAGGTTACATGACTTAAATACCAATTGGGAGCACATGCTTCTCAGGCTCTTTGCCGCAACTGTTATGCTTTTCCTACTATTTTGATAATGTTTCAGCCTTGTTTTATAACCTCTTTGCTCTTTCATTCTAAACAAGCATTTTTTTAACTGATCAGGAAAGGAGATGGAGATGGATTCCAAGGATCAAAAATCCAGCACGGATTATTGCGAGACCGAGACCTGCGTTGAAGAAGCCCCCGTAGCGCCCACCCCTATGGGGTGGAAGGAGCTGTACTTGAAGGAGGATTGGTGGGCGATTTATCTCGGCATCGGCCTCATGTTGGCCACCCTGATCGCTTTTTTACTTGGCAGTAATGTCATAAAGGTACTGGTCATCAACCCCGGCGGGGTCAAATGGACATCATTCGGCCAATTGCTGGGACATTTTCAGCAAAATTTTCACCTTTATTTATTGCAGCTCCTGGTCTGGCTGGTGATTTTCGGGATCAGCACCAAAATCATGGGGATTAAACTGTCGCAGTTCATCCCGAGTTTCATAGTCTTATACATTCTGTCGGTCATCATGTTCTCCATCAGCGGCTGGGCCAATGCAACCAAGTATAATCTCGAACCTCCCCTGGTGGCCCTCATCCTGGGCCTCATCCTGGCGAATATCGTTCCCCTGCCCAAATGGCTGGACTCAGGTTTCCGTGTGGAGTACTATATTAAGACCGGCATTGTTCTGCTCGGCGCCACTTTTCCGCTCACGCTGATTGCCACCGCCGGACCTATCGCTCTGCTGCAAGCTACCATCATCTCGGTAACCACCTGCGTGGTCATCTATTTCGCCGCCACCAAGTTCTTCGGGCTGGATAAGAGATTGGCCGCCGTCATCGGCGTGGGCGGCTCGGTCTGCGGGGTCTCCGCCTCTATGGCCATCGCCAGTTCTGTGAAGGCCAAAAAGGAGGACCTCTACACCTCGGTCACCCTTGTGGTGGTCTGGGCCTTGGTGATGATCATCGTTCTGCCGTTCATTTCCAAGCTCCTGAACCTGGCCCCCGGCGTCGGAGGGGCCTGGATCGGCACCTCGGAATTTGCAGACGCCGCCGGTTTCGCAGCGGCCAGCGCCTACGGCAAGATGGCCGGCAATGAAAGCGCCGCCATCCAGGGATTTACCCTCATGAAGGTCATCGGCCGGGATATGTGGATCGGTATCTGGTCCTTCGTCTTTGCCATGATCGCCTGCTTAAAATGGGAAAAGGAAGAATGCGGCGTCCGGCCCAGCGCTATGGAGATCTGGTGGCGCTTCCCCAAATTCGTCATCGGGTTTTTCCTGGCTACCTTCCTGATGACCAGCGTCACCGGCGGTTACTCCACCGCTGCTTTCAACAGCTCGGTCAAACCCAACCTGATTACGCCGCTGGTCTCTTTCCGGTCCTGGATTTTTATCTTTTGCTTCCTGAGCATCGGCCTGAGCACTCGCTTCCGGGAACTCAAGGCCGCCGGCTGGAAACCCTTCGGCGCCTTCAGCATCGGGGTAGCGGTCAATGTCGTCCTCGGGTTTATCCTGTCGGTCTTTATCTTCGGCGGCTACTGGTCGGCGTTGGGTAAGTAATCTAACGGGGGCCGACGTCACCGGCCCCCTGTCTTCCTGAGGAAACTGATATGGCGGCAGGCAGGCTGAATCACCATTGTCTCAACTGCAAGTTTTTCAACAATGAGCCGGAACTGGTGGAACATGCCTTCCCCGGCCTGACGGTCTTGAGCTCGGCCTATGCCTCCGTGCGGGCCGACGCGGAGATCTGCAGTCGTCACGAACTTTTCCTGGCGCCCTGGGCCCAGTGCCGGGATTTCCAGGTCAAGCAATAAGGGTGGGCCATATGGCTTGGACTGAGGATAGTCATACAGTTGAAAACTAATTTGGCAGTGAGGGAAGGCATAGGGCCATCCTTGCCTTTTGGAGACGGGGGACGGCTTCATCCCGCCCCATTCGAACCCGGCCGGGTATTGTCAACCTCCGAACGACAGATGATACGCAATTGAATCGAGCTTTATAGTAAAGTCCACATTTTCAACATGACAGCAATCCGGGACCTGGATCTGTGCGGGAGCGAAGTTGAGAATTCCGTTTATGCCGGCCAGCACGAGTTGATTGGCGACGCTTTGGGCATCGCTGGGGGGAGTAGCAATAATTCCCACGTGGACTTCCCGCTCTTTTACGACATCTTCAAGTTCGCTGACGTGATTTATCACAAGCCCATTGGGGAGCCTTTTGCCCACCTTCTGGAGATCGACATCGAAAGCCGCTGTGAAGACGTAACCGTGCTTTATGAAATTCCCGTGACGCACCAGTGCCGATCCAAGATTGCCAAGTCCCACCATTGCGAGGTTCCAGGGGCGGTTTAACCCGAGAATGCCCTTGATCTGATTGACAAGGTCGTTAACCCTGTATCCTACCCCTCTGACTCCAAATTCCCCAAAGTACGCCAGATCCTTCCGGATTTGGGCTGGATTCACACCGCACCGCTTTGCCAGGCGCTCCGAGGATATGACGTCCACGTCACTATCCAACAGCTCCTTAAGGAAGCGCATGTAGATCGAGAGCCTGACGATTGTGGCCATAGGGATTTTGGCAAATTTCACTTCATAACCTCAGACACAAAAAGCAATGAGCAACAGGCGCCAAATATGTGATTTTCTTCACATCTAGGCATCCTAAAAAGGCCTGCCGCAGAGCATGAGGCAGAGGGCGCCGGGTCCGGCCGCTTGCCCTCTGCTCAAATCCGAATGCTTCTGCTCTACTTGGGCAGACCCACAAAAGCACTGATCGAAGATGATATCGGGTGGGCGTAGATCAGGATCAGTGCGACAACAAGCGCGTAAATCGACAGAGATTCGATCATGGCCAGACCGATCAGCATGGTAACTGTAACTTTACCGGAGGTCTCAGGATTGCGTGCGATACCCTCGACAGCGCCTTTTACCGCTATACCCTGGCCGATGCCGCATCCCTGGGCTGCAATGCCTATTGCCAAGCCGGCCGCAAGGGCTGCATAGCTGAAAAACTGAACGGCCGAGGATTTTGCATCACCGTCAGCAGCGAAAGCCGCACAGGAAAGACCGAGGACCAACAGTGTAGTCAAAAATCCAACTTTCTTCATGAAACAAACCCTCCTTGTCTTTAGTTGAATAAATGAAGGATATGCGAACATGGCCTTTGTTACCAAGTTTTCGCCTGCTTAGTGGGCGTGTTCTATTGCGCCGGCAAAGTACATCATCGAGAGCAGGCAGAAAATGAAAGCCTGAACTAAGCCGGTAAAAAGCCCCAGAAACATCATCGGCACGGGCGCAAGGTAGAGCCCTGCCAGGAAGAACAGGATGCTAAGGACTAGTTCGTCACCAAATATGTTCCCGAAAAGACGGATCGACAGACTGAGGATCCTCGAGAGGTGGCTGACTATCTCTATGGGCAGGATAAGCGGTGTGAGCCACCACACAGGCCCCATAAAATGCTTGATGTATTTAATCCCATGGAATTTGACTCCCAGCACGTGGGTCATGAAGACAACAATCAGCGCACACGCAGCCGTGGTATTGAGATTGGCCGTAGGCGAAGCAAATCCCGGAATCACTCCCAGGTAGTTGCTGCAAAGGATAAAAAACCCGAGGCTCGCGATGAGTGGAAACATGAAGCGGCCTTCCTCGCCAGTGACGCCGATCATGAAATCTTCCATGCCCGTTATCACCAGTTCGAAGAAATTCTGTCCGCCCTCGGGAACCATTTTAAGGCTGCGAGCGGCAAGGGCGCTCAAACACACCAGCAACAACATGATTACCCACGTGTAGGTAACGTGTGGCTGCAGCAACTGGTCTGCGAGACTATGGGGTTGGGCAGGCACATGGATACCCAGTTTCTCCAGGAGAAGGTTTATGAAAAGGATAGGATGTTCCATAAGCTTAACTCTCTCCCTTTTCCATCATAAAAAATTCAAATGTCCCAACCACAATGATACTTAAAACCATAATAGAAAGGCCGACCAGAAACGGAACAGGTGTGGCCAATCCCAGATACAGCGCAAAGAACACTACAACAAGGGTCGCCAAAAAACGAAGGTAATAGCTCACGAAAAGGCCCGCCGTGCTGGGAAGCTTCCCAGGTCTTTGAAGGGCCCGCCTGAGTTGCCATTTGAGGACCTGGAAACTTACAATGACGATACCGCCGCCCAGAAGAACGCCTGAGGCAGCTTTCCACGAAAACCAAACCAGGGCGGCAGACGTAAATACCAACAGCAAAATGGCGGAAGCCAGCTCAATTCGCCGCAGGAGCGCTTCGCTCTCGATAACTTCCCTCACTATTTCTTCCGACCCTTGTCTTCTTCCTGCTGCTGTTTTGCGAAACGGTAATAATTCAGGCCTCCGGCGGCTATTCCAACGATCAGGAATACAATTGCCAGATATGGACCGGTCCCCAGCTTCAAATCCAGGAAAACTCCAATCGCAATCCCGATAAAGGGCGCAAAGGCCACCTGATATCCGATAGTGCTGGCCATAACGGCCTGCATGAGCGTTTTCTTACCTTCTTTTTTCATTGTATTTTCGAGTAAATGTTCACCGGCGTACTACCACACAAGCCCTTTTCAGTCAAACCTTTTTCTATTCGACCTTTTTCTATTCACCAATGGGCAATTTTGCCCGACAACCTTCAGAGCATCGAATGCAGCCTGGATCGTGCGGTCCAGGTCTTCCTTTTCATGGGCCGCGCTGACAAAGAAGGCTTCAAACTGGGAGGGAGCAAGGTAAACGCCCCTTTTGAGCATTTCACGGAAGAAGGCAGCATAAGTTTCGGTATCGGATTTGGCTGCGCTTTCCAGATCGATAACCGGTCCTTTGGTAAAGAACCCACACCCAAGCGAGGCAATTCTGTTGAGCGTTATTGGAACTCCTGCCGAGCCGGCCGCTTCCTGCAGCCCGGCGCACAGGTACGAGCTGTTTTTCTCAAGTTGCTCGTAAATCCCGCCTCGGCCGAGCACGTTGAGCATCGACAACCCCGCGCTCATGGCCAGGGGGTTCCCGGAAAGAGTTCCAGCCTGGTAAACGACACCAACAGGGGCTACGTGCTCCATTATCTCTTTTTTCCCTCCATATGCGCCAACCGGAAGCCCGCCGCCAATAATTTTCCCAAGGCAGGTCAGATCGGGCATCACCCCGAAAAGCTGCTGTGCGCCGCCGGGGGCTAACCTGAAACCGGTGATCACTTCATCAAAAATAAGCAGCGATCCGTATTCGGTGCAAATTTGCCTCAGCCCCTCGAGATAGCCGGCTCCGGGCAGCACGACCCCCATGTTTGCCGCCACAGGCTCCACAATAATCGCGGCAACCTCTTCCCCCACTCTCTCCATGGCCAGGCGCACCGCCTCCAGGTCATTGTAGGGCAGAGGGATCGTGTGCTGGACGACTTCCTCGGGGACCCCGGGAGTTCCGGGAATACCGAAAGTTATAAGGCCGGAGCCGGACTTTACGAGAAGCGAGTCCACATGTCCGTGATAGCAACCGTTGAATTTTATAATCTTTTTCCGCCCAGTATATCCCCGCGCAAGCCTGACGGCGCTCATGGCCGCCTCGGTCCCGGAATTCACCATCCTGACCATCTCTATGCCAGGGACCATCTCCACCACCTTCCGGGCCATTTCAATCTCGAGTCGAGTTGGAATCCCGTAAGAGGTGCCCCTGCCGACGGCCTCTCTCACAGCCGCCACAACCTCAGGATGCGAATGGCCAAGGATAAGCGGTCCCCATGATCCCACGTAGTCTATATAGACGTTGCCGTCTTCGTCGGTGATCCGGCACCCGTTGGCCTGTTTTATAAAGAGAGGTTCGAAACCCACAGCCATGCCGGAGCGAACCGGGCTGTTCACGCCTCCAGGTATCAATTTGCAGGCTTCCCTATAGAGTTTGTTCGATATATCCCAATTCATTGGATTATTCACCGTCCAGCAGCGCAATGTCGTAATTTTCGAGGTGGAGGTTCAGGTCCGCTTTGACTGAGACAAGCGCGTGCACGCTCTCCTCGACCCGTTCGAGAGCCGCCCGTTCTTCATCGTAAAACATGGCGGCAACCTCCGGATGCGCCATAACGAGGACTTTCCTGCCGTGAAAATCCTTCCTCTGCCGCTCCAGGTCCCTCAGAACTTCATAGCATATGGTCTGCTTGGATTTGAGGTATCCTTCACCCTCGCAGTAAAAACATGGCTCGCAAAGCACCTGTCCAATGCTTTCCTTGGTACGCTTTCTCGTCATCTCGATCAGACCGAGATCAGACATTCGCAGGATGTTGGACTTGCTTTTGTCCTTGTAGGTAGCGTCCCGCAGTGCATTCCAGACCTTCTCCCGGTTGGCTTCTTTCTCCATATCGATAAAGTCGATTATAATGATCCCGCCAAGGTTCCGAAGCCTCAACTGGTAAGCGATCTCTTTTACGGCTTCCAGGTTCGTCTTAAGGATTGTCTCTTCCAGGTTGCGTTTGCCGACATACCTTCCTGTGTTTACGTCTATCGCAGTAAGCGCCTCGGTAGATTCTATCACGATGTATCCACCCGATTTGAGCCAGATTTTCTTGCTCAACGCTCTCTGGATCTCCATTTCAATGCCGTAGGCGTCGAAAATTGGTTCATCGCCTTCGTGCAGTTCCACCTCATTTTGAAGTGAGGGCATGAAGGTCTCGGTAAAATTCAGAATTTTTCGGTACTCAGCCTCAGAGTCGATTACGAGCCGGTCGACTTCCTTGGTGAAAAGGTCGCGAACCGCGCGAAGGGTTATATCCAGTTCCTGATAGATCAGTGAAGGCACAGGAGCGTTTTCGGACCTGTGCTGAATCGCTTGCCAAAGTTTGGCCACGAAATCGGACTCCGACTGGAGCTTTTCTCTGTCGGCGTCCTCGGCGGCGGTGCGAACGATAAAACCGAGGTAAGGCGGTTTTATTTCGCACATTATCTCGCGGAGGCGTTTCCGCTCGCTTTCGTCCTCAATCCTGCGGGAAACGCCCACGCGGTCCATCGTGGGCATGAAAACGAGATTCCTGCCGGGCAGTGTTATATGAGTCGTTATCCTGGCCCCCTTGCTCCCGATGGGCTCCTTGGCCACTTGCACGAGAATCTCCTGCCCCTCCTGAAGCCGATCCTCAATGGGAATGCCGTCATAGGTATGTCGAAAGTCCGATTCACCATATTCGCACCCGGCATTTTCAATAACTTCGTTTGGCTTGGCCTCGGCGGCTTCGTCTTTGCACGATGCGATAAAAAGCTGTTCGATTTCGCCCATTGGCCGATAAATATCGCTAACATACAAAAAAGCCGCTTTTTCGAGACCGATGTCCACAAAGGCTGCCTGCATGCCCGGCAGGACCCGTACGACACGCCCCTTGTAAATGTTTCCGGCAATCCCCCGGTCTGAGCTTCTTTCAACATAGAGTTCGGCGGTTTGCCCGTTTTCGACCAGCGCCACACGGGTTTCAAATGGATTGCTGTTAATGATTAGTTCTGCCGACATTGTCGCTCCCCTGCAGGACTTCCATGCGGTATGAGGCAATTTTGCAGATCAAGCAGTTTTCCAGGCTCCGTGCTTGAGTGCCTGCCAGATTTTCAAGAATCGCCTTCGGCCTGAAGCACAAAACCGGTGTTTCGTAGATATCCATTTCCAGGGAGCTTTCTCCGGCTTTTCGCATATCGAGAAGTATATGGCCAAGGCGAGTCGTTACCTGGCCCTTCTTGGTCTTCTTGGTCAGCAAATTGTCACCGCACTTCGGCCATTCATCGAGAAAATGACGCACAACGAAGGGATTGAGTCCCGAGACATGGTAAACGCCACGGCACGGAAGGCCGGAGGCTGGTTTTTTATCGACCCGGCTGACCATGCTGATTTTGATAACGCCATTGCATTGCCGATCCAACCGCTCGCGAATCAGCGCAGGGTCCATATCTTCGTTCAGCGCGACGTAGGCCTCGGCAACTATGGTCTCCATTCCGAGCGGCAAGGCCTCGCCGAATGAAATCTTCGCATGCGGATGGTGGCCTTTGCTGAAAGCCGCCGGGAGACCCGCCCGCCTGATGGCTCTCTCAAAAGCGGCAGCCATCTCCAGTTGCCCGAAAAAGCGCGATTTTCCAAGCCTTGAATAAATCACCCTGTAGAGAAATTCTCTGTCCGCGAAAGACCCGCAATCGCTGTCCGGCGGCTTTGCCGACTTGAACTCCATGACCGGTTCCTGATGTATACTAGGAAGAATTCTATCATGATCGCAGACCCCGCACAGCGTGCATTGCCCCTGGCGGCAGTCATGGGTAAACTCTTCCTGCATTGCTTTTTCATGTTCATTCCACAGGTACTCGCGCGAAACACCCGCCGAGAGATGATCCCACGGAAGAATTTCATCACGATCCCGGCTGCGCTCGGCATAGAAGGCCGCACTAAGCCCGGTTTCCGCAAGAGCGCGATACCAGATGGCCTCCTTGAAATGCTCGCTCCAGCCGTCAAACCTGGCCCCCAACTCCCAGGCGCGCTTGAGCGCCTCCCCCAACCGCCGGCTTCCACGGGCGAATACCGCTTCAAAAATGCTGCTGCCTGGCTGGTTCCACTTAAGCCTCAGACCTGGCTTTCTCAGGCGCTCCTTAAACATTCGCAGGCAGTCTTCCATCTGCGCCTTCGGCATTAGAGGGGACCACTGGAACGGGGTCATGGGTTTGGGGACGAAAGTGGATATTGAGATATTTACAGAAGATCTCGTCCTCTTTGCTTTTTCCCAGACCCTGAGGCACAAGTTCACAAGAGCGTCACGGTCGGCCTCGGTTTCGCCGGGAAGGCCCATCATGAAGTAGAGTTTTATGAGCCGCCAGCCCATATCGAATGCGGCTTCGGCCGCACTGAGCAAGTCCTCGTCGCATATTCCCTTGTTTATAACTCGGCGAAGCCGCTCGCTCCCGGCTTCGGGCGCAAGGGTAAAGCCGGTTTTACGGACCTTTTTGATAAGCTCCATTAGTTCGGGGGTGAGCGTGCCAACGCGCATCGACGGAAACGAAACGGCAACTTTGCGGGGTTCTAGTTCTTTTACCAGCTCACCCAACAGATCCTGTATTTGGCAATAATCCCCGGTACTTAAAGAGAGCAGCGCGACGTCTTCGAAGCCGCTCGAAGCCAGCGCCTTTTTTGCCGCATCGAGCACGTACAAAGGATGGCGTTCCCTGACAGGCCGATAGATGAAACTCGCCTGGCAAAAACGGCACCCGCGCGTGCAGCCCCGGGCAATTTCGAGCCCAAGGCGGTTGTGAACGATATCGATGAGGGGCACCAACGGATTTTCAGGAATCGGGCAGGTTTGGTCCAGGTTGGAGACCAGTCTTTTCTTTACTCCAGTGTAGTCGGCAAACCTCGGAACAACGGCGGATACGATCCCTCTTTCATTATAGGAAACATCGAAAAAGGAGGGTACATAAATTCCAGGAATATGTCTTACCGCTGATAGAAAACCTTCCCTCGACCCGGCGCCGCTCCGTTTCCAGTCGCGGTACGCATAAACGATCTCGGGCAGGACCTCTTCGGCCTCGCCCAAGACGAAAAAATCGAAAAAATCGGCAACCGGCTCGGGGTTGAATGCACAGGGGCCGCCCCCGATTACGAAAGGATGGGCGCTGTTTCTTTCGCGGGCATAAAGCGGTATTTGGGCCAGATCGAGAATAGTTAGTATATTCGAGTAGCTTTTGTGGTAAGCATTGAGTTCCAGCCCGATATAGCGGCCTGGTTTTTCCACACCATTCAAATGCGAATCGAACATTTTCCCTACTATATCCTTCATCCTTTGCAATCATAATGCCGGCGCAGCGATTATTCTACAATCTTTACTTATACTTATGAGAGGTGCAAAGAGTCAACAGAAAAGCGGACCCCTGGTGTCCATCCGAAAAAAACCGGGATGGTTTCGGAACACCGGACCCAGGATGCGTCAACCAGCTATTTCAGGACCCCTTTTGGGCGACTTGCGCACATCCGGAATTGGCGCTGAAAGGGGCAATTTCTACTTGCATTATTCAAGTTGGGTTACTATGTTATGAACTTCGGTTTCCCGCTGAAACGACAGCATTGGTGGAAACCTGATTTTCGAAAACTGCTAGGCAATTCTTATACCTGATCGCGAACTATTTGAAGGAGGAAGGACATGAAGGTTTTTGTGGGTGGTGTAGCCGCGGCGTTCCTCGGCCTTCTGGGCATCCTGGTCTGGCATCATGAAGTTTTCCAAGTCATCGGAGGCGCGATTCCTCTTATCCTGCTATTCGGCGGATTGATGGCCGCGTACCTTGGCTACGATGAGGTAAAGGATAAGCTCCCGTTTTCGAAAAGCAAAGAAAACCAGGAATCCTCAAACGATACCAAACTGAAAGAGGAAGCCGAGAGATACAAACAGGAAGTCGAAAGACTCAAAGACGAACTGGACAAGACCAAGACCAGCTAGTGTCCTGAGTCAAAGATACGCAACATAACCAGCGCCTATAGAAGGACATCCTGATACATGTCGCCCCGGCGCAGGCCATAGTCCGCAACTGGACGAAATTATTTAAAATATCTGGATTACGGCTTCCGCCGGAATGACGGTCTGTGTGTACAGGACTTATGTAACGAATTTCTAACCAGGGACACTGGAAAGTTCGCTTTCCTTTCCCGGATAAAAAGAGGCCGCACACCTGCAATGAGGGCGGCCTTTTGTATTTAGCGGCTGATTCTTTCACGCACCGTCTGAACGCTCGGAATAAATCACGCGTGAGCTTCGGTCCAGTTGGCCCCCCAGCCGATCTCGACCCTCAGAGGCACGTCCAGGACCCGGACATGTTCCATCTCGTGCCGGACGAGTTCCTCAACCGGCCGCCTTTTTTCAATGGGGACCTCGAAGAGCAGTTCGTCATGAACCTGAAGGAGCATTTGGGCTCCGAGCTTCTCCTTTTTGAGCCTCTGACTGATGTCTACCATCGCCTTCTTTATGAGGTCAGCCGATGTACCCTGAATGGGAGTGTTGATAGCGAGCCGCTCCCCCAACTGCCGTATGGAGAAGTTGCGGCTCTGAAGCTCGGGGATGGCCCGCCTGCGCCCAAGCAGAGTTTCAGCGTATCCCAGATTGCGCGCTTTGCCCACCACCTCATCGATGAAGCGCCGGACCCCGCTGTAGCGTTCAAAGTACCGGTCGATAGCCGCCTTTGCAGTCCTTGTGCTGATTCGAAGCCTTTGCGACAGGCCGAAAGGACTCATGCCGTAGGCGATGCCGAAGTTTATCATTTTGGCCTGCCTGCGCATCTCGGCGCTGACTTTCGTCACTTCGACGCCAAATATTTCAGAAGCGGTCCTTCGATGTACGTCCTCATCATTTCTAAAGGAATCCATCAGGCTTTTGTCGCCGCTGTAGTGGGCAAGCACGCGAAGTTCGATCTGCGAATAGTCCGCCGACATGAGCATATTTCCGGGCGCCGATATGAAAGCCTCGCGAATCCGCCTGCCCTCGTCGCTCCTGATCGGGATGTTCTGGAGATTGGGGTTCGAGCTGCTCAGACGTCCCGTGGCCGTCACTGCCTGGTTGAAAGAGGTGTGGATGCGGCCGGTATCCGGGCGAACCAGCTTGGGAAGGGCGTCCGCATAGGTACCTTTAAGCTTTGAGAGGGTGCGGTAGCCCAGTACCTGCTCGGCAACCGGATGCTCCAGCGTAAGCTCCTCCAGAACACTCGTATCGGTCGAAGGACCGCTTTTTGTCTTTTTGAGCACCCGGAGTCCGAGTTTATCGAAAAGTATGTATCCGAGCTGTTTTGGCGACTGAATGTTGAACTCCTCGTCAGCCAGTTGGTAAATGAGCGCGGCTTTCTGGTCCAGCGCTTTCTGGAACCCGGTGGAAAGCTCCT
Organism: Syntrophobacteraceae bacterium; assembly: GCA_049509275.1. GTDB lineage: Bacteria > Desulfobacterota > Syntrophobacteria > Syntrophobacterales > Syntrophobacteraceae > SbD1. The sequence continues at coordinate 14,966 of JBELAB010000031.1, forward strand.
CGAGTTTTTCCGAATCGACCAGGATTCCGATGTACTCCATGCGCGCCAGCACTTCGGTAAGCGGGAGCTCGATTGATTCATAAAGCTCTTTCAGCTTGTTTTCTTCAAGTTTGCGCTGCAAAACCGGCACGAGGCGCCAGCATGTCTCGACGTTACAACACGCGTAATCAAGGGCCTTTTCGAAGTCGATTTCGACAAAACTTACATGGCCCCTACCCTTGCCTGTGAGGTCTTCATACGAGCATATCGCCTCGCCCAGATGCTCGGCGCAAATACGCTCGAGCGCATACGTCTGTCCTCCCGGGTCGAGCAGGTAGCTTGCTATCATGGTATCGAAAATCATTGCCTCCAGATTGATTCCATGCCTTTTGAGCACCATCCACTGAAACTTGAGATTGTGCCCGGCCTTGCCTACCTTCGCGGCGCCGAGGATTGGATCGAGCCCGGGAAGCGCTTCGGCCGCCGTCATTTGGATGCCGCATTCGCCATGGTGGCCGACCGGAATGTACCACGCGCCGCTGTCATCCCAGCATAGCGCGATTGAAACCAGATCGGCATCCATGGCATTCTGGGAGGTGGTCTCGATTTCTATTGCGATGAACGATTTTGTTTCCGCGATCCTGACCATCTCAACTAATTGTTCGCGGGTCCTGATTATCCGGTCCGCCCTTTCCCGCCTGGACGGCTCGGGGCTTATCAGCTTTACTTCTTCCGGCACCGCCCATTGCCGCTTAAGCATATCGAGAACCGTTTTCAATTCGAGTTCTTCACACAGTCTGAACATTTCCTGCCGCATGGGCGGCGCAGGCGCAAACTCCTCCAACCCTTTGTCTATCAAAACGTCCAACCGAAGCGAGACCAACTCCCGTGAGAGACAGGCGATCGAGTTGCCCGCCGAGAGCTTTTGCCTCAAGGAGTCGGGGGATATCTCATTTAAGTGCGCGAAAATTCCGTCGAGCGAACCCCATTTCGTTAGCAGTTGGCTTGCAGTTTTCCCCCCTACCCCCTTGACGCCGGGAATATTATCCGTTGTATCGCCTACCAGCGCCAGGTAGTCCGCCATCTGCCCGGGGGCTACTCCGAACCGCTCCAGAACGACTAATTCCGTAAAAACCCGGTCGTTTTGAGGGTCCCACTGCCTGACCACCGGATCCTGGATCAGTTGATGAAGGTCTTTGTCCCCCGAAACCACCACGACCTCCAGGCCGCGTGCCGAAGCCCAGTGGGTGAGCGTAGCAATCAGATCGTCGGCTTCATAGCCTTGGAGCTCCATTTGAGGCGCCCCCAGATATCGAACCGCTTTCTTGATGTAGGGGATTTGCGATATCAGCTCTTCCGGAGTGACCTGGCGAGTAGCCTTGTAAGCATCGTACAATTCATGCCTGAAATTTGGCCCGGACGCGTCGAAAACGACGCAGATATAGTCCGGCCGGCGCTCGCGCATCATTTTCAGAAGCATCGTTACGAACCCGTATACGGCATGGGTGGCCATTCCCCTGGAATTGGTCAGCCTCCGGATCGCATAGAAAGCCCTGTAGATATACGAGCTTCCGTCGATTATGAAAAACGTTTTCCCCTCGCTTGTTATCTGCTGGTTCATTCGCCTCCTAACTATTGAGGACTGAGTGCTGAGGACTGAGGACTGAGTGGGAACTCAGGACTGAGTGCTGAGGACTGAGGACTGAGTAAGAACTCAGGACTGAGTGCTGACCTGAATATAACTGGAATAATACCGTTCACTTGCATCCGTCTTCTTTCTGTCTGTACACAGAGGATCGCAAACCGCCCACAATCCTAGCCGCTTCCTCAGCTTGCTGTATGAGAGGGTCGAATGACGCCTTGTCCAGGTAACCTGCATCCAGCGCCACATACAGTTGAGAACGCACTTCAGCGCACGACGCTTTGGCAATGGAGAGGACCTGATGAAACTCGCCACGACCACCACGCTCAAACCCCTCCGCGATATTCGACATGATCGAAACAGCGGCCCGCTGCATTTGCCCGCTCAAACCCTAGCCCTTAGCAAAGTCCCCATTCCGCGTCACCTCATAGATGGCTCGCACCAGCCCACGCGCTTTTTGCCAAGCAATCAGGTCCTCGAATCTCTCGACTTTTGCCATCCCTCAGTCCTCATACCTCAGTCCTGGTGTTTTTGAACTCAGTCCTCAGCACTCAGTCCTCTTACTCTGTCCTCAGTCCTCAGTCCTATTCCTCTTCCCCCTGACCGGAAGTCCCTTTGGCAGGTACTCGAGGTTGATGTTGCTCATTGCATGGTAAATATTTCCCCGAACCTTTAAATTTTTCCTGAAAAGGCCATCGAGCATATTGCGGATTTCCGCCCTTTGGCTTTTCGCGGCCGAAGGGCAGTTTGTCGGGACGATGGGCAACCCGAGGTTCCTGCACACCCTGAGTATATTTTGGGCGGGCACCAGCGCAAGAGGCCGTATCAGCGTTATCTCACCACCGAAAAACTCCTGCATGGGCATCATGCCCGCAACCTGCGCCCCGTAGCAGATGTTCATGAAGAATGTCTCGATAATATCGTCCTGGTTATGGCCCAGTGCGATCTTCGGGCAGCCCAGATCCCGTGCCTTCTTAAAAAGCACGGACCGCCTCAGCCGGGCACAAAGGAAGCAGGGGTTTTCACGATTTTCCGGTCCGTGCGCCCTTGGACCGTGATCGGTGCGGATGATTTCGTACCGGAACCCCTCCTTTTTGAAAAATGCTTCCAGCCGGTCCGCCGATTCCGTATCGAATCCCTGATCGACGTGGACAGCGATAAGTTCATAGCTTATCGGAACGCGTCGAAGTCTTTCGCGAAGCAGCCACAAAAGGAGCATGCTGTCCTTGCCCCCCGAGACCCCAACGACGATTCTGTCCCCGTTTTCTATTAGCCCGTAATGGTGGATGCCCTTTCCGAGCAACCTGCGAACCTGCTGATCCACGAAGGCCATGATAAGGAGCGCTTCTCCCTTCGGAATTTTGCCAACAGGTTATTTTAACCGATTTTGCCTTTTATTTCAGCGCATATTGCGTTCAGTTCCCATCCGTCATTTTGCGCCTCCCCAGCCGCTGAAATCGCATTGCCCTGCGAGGATACAGAACTTATAATTAGTTTCCATCGGGAAAAGGTCCTTTTGCGCCCCGGCGGTGTCAATCTCCGGTCTTGCCTGTGCGGCGTACCGATGTACGCCTCCGCGCACGTCCTCGATTTCCTTGCCGGGACGAAAAATCCCTCCTTTCCGAACAGAAACCTAGCGGGGCGTGGAACTCGCGCGGCGTTTGCGGATGGACACTAATCAGGCTGTTCATGACTTCAGCCCCTAAAACACATTACCTATTGTTTGGTGGAGTGCATGCAGCATAAACTGGCCGAGCTGATCGACGTCGAAAAAACTCAGGAAATACTGGTGCGTTTTCTTGATGCCGTGGGGATCCCCGCCGCTA
>JBELAB010000310.1:0-4618 GCA_049509275.1 Syntrophobacteraceae bacterium
ACCGGCTCCGGGATTACATCGATATGCGGTTCGTCGATTTTAAGTCTCTGATCGATGGGGGTCTGATCGTTCAACAGTCGCCGCTCAATAAGATCAGGAGCGCCAAAGATTTCGAACTTGCCGAAACCACCTACCAGGGCAAAACCTACAAAATCAGTAGGGAGCCTAACGAAAAGGAAATGGCGGACCTGCTTTTCGGATGGTTTGTCGAGCAGGGCGTAACCTCCAACTCTGTAATATACGTAAAAGATGAATGCACTGTCGGAATCGGCACGGGCGAACAGGATCGCGTCGGGGTCGCCGAAATCGCCGTATATAAGGCCTACCAGAAGTACTCAGACGTGCTCTGTTTCGACAGGCACAAAATCTCGTACAAGGACCTCGATCTTGCCATAGAGAAGGGAGAGCGCCCCAGAGAGCAAAAAGAGCAAATCGATACTTTCACCTGCGAGGCCAGGGCGGGCCTTATAGGCGCCGCCATGGTTTCGGATGCCAAGTGATCGAAGCCTGCAATGAAGCGGGAGTGACAATGGTGCTAACTGGACAGCGGGCCTTCAAACACTGAAACCGACTTAGTCATAAAGACCCTTGAAGTTTCTCCATATGATGTGGAGAAGCTCACGGAACATGGCCAGCCACATGGAGGGCAGACGCCACCACTCCTTATATACATGCTCGCTGCTTGCGCGCACATCGAACTCTTCAACCCAGTAGCCGCGTTTGCGAGCAAGAAAAAGAATCTCCGCATCAAAGCTGAAGCCGCTAACGTTGCTTTTCTTAAACAAGTATTTCGCGGCCTCCCGGCGAAAACCCTTCAGACCTGCCTGTGTATCCCGGAAAGGCAGGCCTAGAGCCGACCTTACAATCCAGTTCAATGACGTTCCCAAAAACGCCCTTATTATTTCCAACTCTCCCGACAGGCGAGCGTACAAGCTGCGAGACCCGATTACTATATCCGCCGTTTCCAGTTTCTCCTTTATGATTTTCAAATAATCTGTGGAATAAGCCATGTCCGCATCCATAAAACAATATGCATCTGCCTCCATCAACTCGAAGCCGGTCCTGATCGCATGTCCTTTTCCCTTATTAGTTTCATAACCGGCAAAGGAGACATTCCCTGTCCGGCGTTCACCGAGGGATTTCTTCAGCTCTTCAACAGTCCCATCAGTTGAACCGTCGTCTACGAATAGGAAATGGTAGCACGGGTTGTGGGCTGAAAACTCGATTGCTGATTCCACAGCGCGTCCAATGACCCCTCTTTCATTAAAGGCCGGCAGAATAACTGCCACCTTTTCGATGTTGATGTGAGAGGGCCTGGGCATGGGCGTTTCCGATATGAAAGGCACAAGAGCGGTCTGTCTGATCGCTAGGAGGGTCGCCACCCAGAGTGTCACAGTACTTAGCAAAACGAGCCCGAAATCCCGAAGGTACAGAAACGGCCCCATGTCAATAGATGTCAAAAGATGGCTCACTGCAATAAACCAGAACAAAGCCTTCCACCAGGGGGGGATATGCCCATATGAGTACCTCTCCCAAAGTATGACAAGAAGCACCATCACCAGCGGTACGGCCATCGAAACGTAATGAGGATGAAATACAGGGCTTATCAGAAACATTAACGGAATAAAGGCGCTGATGAAACAAACCTCTGCTATGGTTGCATCCACTTTCCCCGAATACCATCTCCCCTTCCATCCCGAAGCAAGCAGGGTAATTGCCAGCGCGATAAAACCAATCGTCCAATGCGCGGCACGTACTCCTCGATGCGCCACCTTCGGGCGGCTTTTTTTATCGGGATGCATGATATTATTCAACACGGCCATCGGAGAGTTGCAGTCTCCGCTGGTAACTCGGGTGAGCTCCCCCCCGCGGCTGCCTCCGGATTCACCCCTTATCCCCGCTGTAACAGTTTCCTCATAGAACGATTTATACGACGATGCCGTCCTTCCCGGCCCTAGCACAACGAGGGGCACTATGATGAGCCCTGCCAGGAGTCCAACGGCGCTTCCGGAGAGCATGCGCCAATCACGGCGCCATAAGGGGAAGGCCAGCAGAATGGCTGGAGTCAGTTTCACGCAAATTGCAGCGGCAAGCCACAGACCCGCACGAAGCCTCCTGCCTTTGAGAATCGAGGCGGCAACGCAGCACAAAAAAAATACGATTAGCAGACCTGACTGTCCACGCATCTGGCATCGTGCGATCGCCGGAAAAAGAATCAACAGGGGAGCGGTCCGCAATGCCCACCACCGTTGTGAAAAGCGGCGTCCCCTGCCTGCCGCCAGATTCCTGAACGGATCTTCCACGGTCCTGGCGAGGATTCCGATACCGGCAACCCCAAGAGCCATGGTAATGATATACCAAATCCCAACACTTGCTTCGTAAGGCAGATACCCCGTCCGATCTTCTCCATGGGGAGGGTCTGCCAGTGGAGTCATAAGGATGGCGAGCAGAGGTGGGTAAAGGTAATGGAAGCCTTGGTCATCGGTCGCTTTGTACATATCATCGCCGGTGCGCACAGACCACGCAGCTCTCAGGTAAGGACCAATGTCTGTCATACGCCTTTTCAGGAATGCACCGCGAAATTCCACCATTGCGCCGAAAAGAATGATCGTAACGAGAAGCAGGCTTAGCCCGATCACATGGAGCTTCGAAAGAGGCTCTGAAGATCTTTTCAGAAAACGCGCAAAAGCCGGTTTATTCTCCACAGCAAAAATCCCGGATTCAGGGGTGTTCAACAACTCTACAGGGACTGCACCGGATCAGAAATTATCCGATCTTTTCCACGCCGAGCTTAGCAAATACGTGGATTAACGCAAAAAGTTGGCCGTTATACATCCGAACCGGATTTTGAGATCGAGTTCTGCCCGAAAAAGCTTCCTGAACAACTCAAAGCCCATAAAACCATACGATTTTCAAACCGAACGTGCAAGTTGTATGTCAATTATGGACCCCCGAGCCATGCCCGCTCAAATTCGAAGTGTAGCGTTCAACCGGAGCGGAGACAACATCGAAAAACTGGAACCGGCTAATTTCCATCTGGAAAGGGTGCTTTTCCGCAAGACCGCATCACTTCGAGTCATTAGTTTGGCTGGATATCGGCCCTACGGTCTCAAACCATACGAAAGCCGGCCTGGAACAGGCACACCCTTCGGATTAAAGAACCTTCCGTGGTCTGTCATCCAGGGTTGATCGCGGCTCACTCTTATGGTAAATTCCTTTCCCAATATTTGCCTCCATCCCTGGGAAGTTCACCGGCTTGAGCAACTTCCAGCTCCCATGGTGCATAAAACGACTCTCCGGCTCGGCCATGCCCGGCGAAGAAATGGAAGATCCATGACGCGGTCGTCGACTTTTACCGGTCCACAGGGTGTTAGAAACGCCTGGATCATCTGGGCCTTCCTCTTCATAATTATCGCCTCGATAGTGGCGATGTCGTCAAATCGGCGAACGGTCGGTCTCGTCTATCGCACGGCGTCGATCAAATGGTTTGCCGGCGAGGACATCTACGAGGAGGGAATACACGGGTATCTGTACCTGCCGCAGGCCTGTATTCTCTTTGTCCCTTTCGCGGAGTTCCCTTTCACTGTGGGGGAAGTCCTCTGGCGGGCTTTCTGCATCGGGATACTTGCGGCGGCGGTCTGGAGGTTGTCACGTTTTGCAGGGCGGGGAGGCGCTGTTGATCTCTTCCCCCTGATGACTCTGTTGGTCATATCGACCGCACTGGGCTCCGCCCGTGTCGGGCAGATGAACCTGCCTCTTGCGGCGATGATGGCGTTCGCATGCGTCGACCTCGGAGAATGCCGCTGGTCGCTGGCAGCTTTTTGGCTCGCTCTGGGACTGGCCTTAAAACCCTTGATATTCGTCATGCTGGTATTTGCCGCTATTCTCTACAGGCCCATGCGATGGCGCCTGGCTCTGGGAATTCTGGCTGTCTTCGCCATGCCCTTCCTGACCCAGCAGGCCTCATACGTCTGGACCCAATACAGGCTATTCCTTCTGAAAATGCAGGTGGCAGGGAATCCGGGAGAGATCGGTTACTTTAGTGATATTTTCGGCATGACCAGGGCGTTGGGCATCACAGCTCCTTTCGCCGTTCAGACAGTTGTTCGCATGATTGCAGCGGCGCTGACCTTGGCTGCCTGCTGGCTGGTACTCAAACGTAGGGGCAATGAGCACGGCTCGCTCATGTTTTTTACCTTTAACACCTGCTGCCTCTTGCTGATCAATCCCAGGACCGAAAACGGCAGCTACGTGCTGGCGGGACTGCCCATGGCAGTGTTTGCCGCCCGGGCTTTGCTGTGGGACCGGCGGCGTGCGATAGCCTGGCTTCTCATTGCCCTCACTCCGGTCATGGGCGCAAGCTATGAAATTACGCGGGGAAGTAACCACTGGCTCTGTCCTGGGGTGTGCTTGGTATTTCTGATTTATGTGATTTTTCTTCCCTTGATGAACACTCAGGCTCCATCGAAATAGTGGCTTTTCACGCCTTCGGAAGGGGCGAAGGCCATTGGCCCTGCTTGTCAGTCCTTAGGGTCGGACCACTGCCCTGGATTAAATTGGCCTTTGGGGCATGGCCTTCTTGCCTGTAGAACTGAATCCACTTGAATTCGGAAGCGTG
>JBELAB010000311.1:0-4192 GCA_049509275.1 Syntrophobacteraceae bacterium
CGCACTGAAGGCGAAAAGAGCAGGTGATGCCCAGCTTGGTTGAGTCTCCAGTGGAATTCGGTGTCCGAGCAGTACGTCCCCTCGATAAAGCTGCCGAAACAGCGAAAGGCTTCTTTCTTGTAGGACATATTCCCACCGCCGATATCCTCCATAGCCAGCGAGGCTTTTGCCGGCATCCACTGGCTGAATTCAGTAAAGTAGGCCCCCCAGCCCACATAGCTTTCCGGGTTGCCGTTACCTATAGAACCGCCGATAGCCAGGTGCGGAGATTCATGCGCCTTTAAGATCTCGCTTACCCAGCGGCTGTCTGCCGTACAGTCGGCATCGATAAAAGCCACTATATCTCCTCTGGCCACCGATATGCCAAAATTTCGGGCCTCCCCGCAGTACATCCTTTGGGGAAAGACATGGAGGTCAACCCAGGGGAACTTTGCCCGGATAATTTGTGATGTGCCATCCGTCGAACTGTCCACCACAATCACTTCGAACCGCCCATCGCCCCTTTGGGCATCAAGAGACTTCAAGCAGGAATCGATAGTGCCACAGGAATTGTAAGAGGCAATGATTACCGACAACAAGGCTTGAGCTTCCTGTGAACGAAGATTACGTGTGAACGAAAAACGATGCTTCCGCTATGGTTTCATCGATGCAGCTTCCGCCCTTATAGGCGTAGCTGCATTTATTGCAGAAATGATTGGCCTTATCGTTTTGGCGCAGCATGCGGCGCATCCGGCGATATGACCGGCCTCGCCACACCTCCTCGAATGCTTCTTTTTTCAGGTCCCCAAGCACAAATCGATCATCGTAGTCATACGTGCAGGGACAGACCTTGCCATCCCAGTGGATGGCCGGCGCATTCCACAGGTTCTTACATGGATTGGAGGATGCGTGAATAGGAGTATCTCCGTTGCCCGCAAAATCGAAACGCCGATAGCGATGATTTTCCGGCAGGAGTTCCAGGCCGTGCTTCGCGGGAGATTCTTCTTTACCTCGATAGGTATTGTTGGCGCCAGGGTTGAGCGTCTTGAGCGTCAGGGCATCCACGCCCAGGGATTTTGCCAGTTCCTTCAGAGATGAAATCTCGTGTTCATTGTGCCGCATCACTATGAAACGGAAATTGATTAACGGGGTACCGGAGCCGAGTTCGCGCTTGCGGGCGACTAGCGTACGGACCCCTTCGAGGGCCGTCTCCAGACAGCCCCGCCTGCGGTACTTTTCGTAAGTTGCCTGGCTGACGCCATCCACGGCAAATATCAGCGTATCAAGTCCTGATTCGATTACCCTGTCCGCCAGTTCAAGGTTAGTGAACAAATGCCCGTTCGTGCTCGATATGAGTTTGATCCCCTTTCGCTTGGCATAGGCGATCATTTCGTGGATCCCGGGATTCATGAACGGTTCCCCCCAATCCCACAGAAAAATCAGGAATAAAAAATCGCCGATCCGGTCGATGAGATTCCTGAAGAGTGAAATATCCATATCTCCCTGACTGCGCTGCATCTCGCCACTGACGGGACAGAGTACGCATCTCAGGTTGCACCGATTAGTGGGCTCCACCTGCAGATGTGTCGGCCAACCCCAGGGCCGGTCCGGCTTGACGAGCAGCGAAGTCTCCACCTTGAGCCAGTTGATGACCTTCTTGAGCGGCACGTTTTCAAAAGCATAGGGGATGGCGTCGCAGGTCATCGAGATCCTGCGGGTCGCAAGGGACCGCAGGGCTTCTCGGGATTTAAGAAATATATTCTTCTTCTCCGGCTTCATAGCATTCTCTCCGGTTGACCGGACAGGATCATGTGTCTTGCAGGCATTCCAAGACGACGCAACGTCCTCTTTCCCCCGTTATGGGGCGCAAGGCCCTCGGGAAAAAAGCAAAGGAGCAAGCGGCTTGAACAGCTTGTGGACGCGCAGGTTATCTTCCGCGTAGCAACAGTGCTCGCAGTCGCACGAGCCGGCGAGATTCGAAAGACCTTCGGCGGTCATTGCCTGTCGCCGAAAAGCACGATACGCAGTGCCATTCCAAATTTCGCCGAAGCTCTTTTCCTCGAGACTACCCATAATGAGATTGCATGGGCCGCATGGACTAACAGTCCCATCCACTCGGACGCGGCTGTGGAACCACCCGGCGTAACAGGGCATCTTCGTGCCCGACTCGCCGTAAGAGTCATAGCGAACCAACGTGCGCGCAATGTTGTGCTCGAGAGGAAACGACCTAAGGCGTTCCGCCAGGGTCTTCAGCGAGCACAGCAGTTCCGCCTTTTCGCCGGAAGAGAGAACATATTCCTCCAGTTGTCCCTGCGTGAACAAAAGTGGGGAGAAGGAAATCCCATCACAGCCCGTCGATAGGGCGAGATCGGCCATCTTCGAAATCTTTCGAAAGCCGAACCGGTTTATGGGGTGGTGGAGCCTGACCAGGGGCCGTGTCTTCGCTCTCTCTTTTTTGAGACGGCACAGGGTCCGAATCGAGTCGATCACCTTTTGAAAATTAGCCGAATCGCTTCCGGGATACTGCCGCTCGTAATCCTCCGGGGAGCACGCCCAAAGACTCACCTGCAAGACATCCAGCCCTGCACCAAAAAAGGATTCGATCCGACGTTCATCGAGCAAGGTTCCATTAGTTAGGAGAGTGACATGCATGCCTTTTTCTTTAGCCAGCGTAATGAGGTCCGAAATCCAATGGTGGAGCAAAGGCTCTCCCTCGCCCATCAGGAAAAGAGCCCTGGTATTCCGGGAACGCAGTTCCCCGCACAGCGCCGAAAACATCTTCCGGGAGATATCGGTAATGTTGTGATTCCCCGGCGATGGCCTGTAGACAGCCGGGGAATGATACCGGCACCCTATACAGCGCAGGTTGCATCTGCGTGTTACGTCCACCGTTACATGAAATGGACCCGTAAAGGCAGTCTTACCCGTGAGAAGCCCTTGAAACAAACGGAATTTCTGTATGAGTGTAGCCATAGAGCCTCTGTCATTGGGCGGTCGCAAGAAACTGCTCCAGGTCTCTTCGGTTCAAAAAAATATCCTTGCCATCGTTTCCACTTGACGCAACACGGTAGAATGCTCCTGGATACTCGATACGAAGAACCCGGCAGTTTTCATTTCATTTAACACAACCATACTTGTGGACTCGAGGATTTGTCAATGACCAGAAGAAACAGTTCCAAAGCTATTGATAGATCATCATTTCTTGCCAATCTAAGAAATCCCGATGTGGCCGGAGTGCATAACGAAAATGATTTGAATATGTTAACTCAGCGTTGCTGATCCATCCTCACCTCAATTGTCAGGCTCAAATCCCGCGAAACCAGAGGGGGTCTTTTCTGAGTGAACCGCCTTTATTTGGACTGTCCAGACTTCATATTTAAAACACCGTTCTACCAAGGCTTATGTCGCCAGGAGGTACAAGGTCAGCGAGCCGACCATGTTCAACCGGCTGCGGAAGAACAAGATCGAAACCGAGCCGAAATACTCTGGTCAGCTCCGGGAGTCCAGACTGAAACATGGTCTGTCAGGCTTCCGATCGCGGCGCATCAGCGATGAACATAGAATCGTCTATAAAGTTGAATCGGATTCCCTCCTGATTGCCCAACTCAGGCATCATTATTGATATTGATAAATGAGATGGATATAGCAAATGGCGAAGCTTGGATCGGAAAAGAGGCCCATCATTGTTCGAGTTTACACTGAAGAACTCGCCAGGCATGTAGCGGAAACATGTGCAACCCACGGATGGCACTACATCATCGGATTTGAAACGGATAAACCAGAGGATATTGCGGCATTGGGCCCGACCCCTTTTATTAAGATTCAACCGCCGTTGGACTCTGCCTTTTTCCCGGTCCCAATGGCAAGGATGAAACCCGAATCCGAGTTACCGAACAAACCATTTCTATTCTAAGAAGTAATATACCTGGCGCTTCCTATGGAAAGGGGGAATTTTATTCGGAGGAGCGCCTGGCATAGGCGATGTTTTTTAGCGATGTCCGCCGCCACTGTGGCCACCACCACCGCCGCCGCCACTGTGACCACCGCCGCCGCCGCCACTGCTACGCAAGCCTCCTCCTCCTCCTCCCATGTTGATGGGGAAGGCGAGGTTGATACCCGGCGATTGATACTCGTCGGGGGTATGGACGACCGTTGGAGGCGCATAGACGCGATTCCCCTGGGCAGCACCTTGGCTCATTGTCTGCGCATGGTT
>JBELAB010000312.1:0-6691 GCA_049509275.1 Syntrophobacteraceae bacterium
ATGGAGTCCGGCGTCACGCGTTTGGGCGGCTGGGCCGTGAGCAGGAAGAAGTTTTCTTCCTTTCCTTCGTAGAGCAGCAGTCCCGATTCGATCTGGTCGCCGGCGAGCCGGTACCTGAGAATGAAATCCCGATTGCCACCGGAATGCTCGCTGGAGTCCAGCTCAATGTTCACAACGCTTTTGTCCTGGAAGGCGATGGTTGCCTTGTGGGACGGGCAGATCATCTCCTGGATGGGGACGCCTCCGGACACCCTGGCCTTGATGTCGAAAGAATAAGGTGCGGATTCGCCCTGGTGCAGATAGGGGTTCCGGGACCACTTCTCCCGGGCCGGCGCCGTGGCGGCCGGTTGATTTGAATACCGGGGTCCGACAACGGTCGGGTATACGAATTCATAGACGCTCTCAGTGGGCACGACTGTTTCGGTGTAGCGCAGTTCGGTTTTGATTTCGTCTCCCGGCAGGATATTGGCCACGTTCATCTGGAAGACATTGGGTCTGCCCTGCTCAAGTAAGGATGCGCTTTTGCCTTCCTGTTTCGCCTGTTCATAGGCTTGGCGGGCTTCTTCCCTCTTGTGCACCTCCGCTGTAATCGTGCGCTCCCCAATTGTCATCTTCATGCCGTAGACCGAAGCGCGGGTCGATGCGGGGAAAACGTATATAGCCTCTATGGGTTTTTGGCCTTCATTGCCGTACACCTGGGAGACGACAACATCGGCGATAGTTCCCGAGATGTTTACAGTGACCGAAGTGGATTTCAATGGTAGCTGATCGACAGCTGAATCGTCGGATTTTACGAAAAAGTAAGGTGAAAGGGTCTTGTCGTCTGTCTCCTCCCCCTGCGCGAAGGCCTGCCCGGCGCCTGGGACGGCCGCCCCTGTTCCTTGGTGGCTCAGTACGGGCAAAAGCATCGTCACAAGCAGTGTGAAGAGTATTTTTTCGCCGAATGGAAAAAGTGAACGCTTCATTTTTGCTCCTTCTTCGTCTTTAGGTTGATAATCGATTCTTTCAACCTTCTTTGACAAAAAAGGATGCAAAAAGGTTCCCTGATTTTTTTCGAGGCGGTCAGGATTACGCGGGTCAGCAATATGGCCCAGGGTCCCGTGATATCTAAAGCAAAAAAGGCTTGACATGCTTCGAGACAGGCTTGTAAATTATCGCACTCATTCAAACAAAAAGTGAATTACGATGATTGCCGATGATTCAAGATTGCAGCTCGGTGAGGACGTTGTATTTCAATCATTTGGGGATGGAAGTGAAACTGTCGTAGTTTCCCTGAGGACAGGTTTTCTCTTTAGCTGCAACGATACGACAAAGACATTTCTTGAGGCCCTGGACGGCAAGAAGACCCTGGTCGAAATCGGCCGGGAGCTGGTCTCTATATTTGAAGTCTCAGAAGAGAGGCTGCTAAACGATTTGAGACTGCTTGCCGATAAAATGATCTCAGAAGAACTGATCTCGGTTGCGCATGAAAAAAGCGATTAAAGTTGTTCTTGCCATTCACGTTTGGATTATAGCGGCCATTATCCCTCTTTTGGTTAGGATTCTTTCCCTCAAGAGAATTCTCGAAATTTTTACGCCATCTCATCTGTTCCGGCCATACCGTGGTATTTCTTCCGAGGAACTGACCAGTGTTGTGAACGATCGGCTGAAACACCCGGTTTGCATGGTTAAACGCGCCTGCCTCAGGAAGGGGCTCATGATGTTCCACTTCTTCAGGCTTGCCGGACTCGAGGCGACTCTTCATATAAGTGTCTATCCGCGAAGTGTGTCAGGGCGATTTCTCGCCCATTGCTGGGTAACTTCGTATGGTAAGACCGTTTCAAGTCCAGCGGATCCGGACACGGCCCCGTTATTTTCATATTCGGCAGGCAGTTGAGCAGGGACCACTGATCAGAGACTGAGATAATAGAAGGGGGTGATCTTCAAAGAATTTCCGGGAGCTTCCCTGCAGGCTGATTTTCTCATTGTCTCAATCTGATTGTGCGGGACGTTTGACTTGATCGGAAAGATAGCTCATAATGCATTGCGAGGAGAGCGTTTTGACTCAATCGAAACTCGAAATTAATTAAAGGAGGGGCGTTTATGGAAGATAACACTGAGAGCAGGAAGCCGTATGTTGAGCCAACTTTTGAGAAATGCGAAAATCTCATTGAAATAACAGGGGCCCCTGTTGGCAGTATCGTGTGACGGGTTAAATCCCGACATGTTTCTATCCCGTTCTTATGACCTTCATGGCCTGAGACTCGTTGTGGAGGCAACGGTCATGGAGGCTGTTCGTGAAGTGGATATGCTCCTGTCTTCATTCGCAAACGGGTTGGAGAAAGAGCCAAACTTCTTTATTTCGATCAACCAGGACTATTCCGAGGAGCATGAGTTTGCGGCGTCGGTCCCCATTCTTTGGGATGGAGAGTTGCCGGAGAGGATTCATGCCACCTACTGTGGAGATGAAAACCGGAGGTGGCTGAAGCTGCACGGCCTATCGCTCGCCCATTTCGACCTGGTATCGTGCCGCGCGGAAATATCTTTTAAGCCCGGCGCAGAGCGGTGTCTTACCACAGGCAATATTCTTCCAATTCTGGCGGAATTCCTCAGGCAAGCCGATCATCATTTTGTTCACGCGGCGACTCTTTTGAGCAATGCTGAGAGTGATCGCGCAATTGTGATATGCGGAGCAAGCGGCAGTGGAAAAACGACTGCCGCCCTGGCCCGTGGATAAAGGGCCTTGGTTCGCCAAGTATCGAGGGGAACGAAGATGTCTATTTCGATCCGCGTGTAGTCCGAGCAACAGGAGCATGCTCTTCCATAAAGCCGGGCGCCATCATTTTTCTTGAAGATCGAAACAGTCAAGAGCATCGGATAAAACCGCTCGATCGAATTGCCGCACTGAGCGCCCTGGCAAGTGAGAACATTTCGCCAATCGATCGGCGCGGCACGGGGCCCTCCGGGAAATCGTTCAAAGCTTTTGCCAATCTTGTCGGGAAATGCAAATGTTTCACCCTCAGCGCTTCGCCCCGTCTTGAAACGTTGTATGAAAGCCTGTCACCGTTTCTGGACAAGTAGGAAACAATCCTCTATGCCCCTTCCCTGGCTTATACTGCTCTCCGACCCCGAGGGCTTGAAATTGTCCGCACCGCCGCGGCCGCTAACCAAGGCCGCCCTTGACAAGCTCCTCGATGTGGCACAGGGCCATGGGGTTCTACCGGCAACCGTCTCAAACCTTTCGGCTGTGACGGCCATGGGCTGCGCGGATCTGGTGGCAACCGGCGGCAAGAAAGATATCGAAACTATTCTGGCTTCAAAGAAAGCTCTTCTGCGCACTGGGACCGGGCTTTCTCTTCTGCTCCGGCAACAAAGCAACAATGTCATGAAAGCCCTGTCGGCGAGATCGATTCCAGCCTTCATCCTGAAGGGGGCTGATTTTGCCGACCGACTCTATAATCCGCCGTCTTTGCGTCCATTTACCGATGTAGATATCATGGTGCCCTGTGATGCAATGGCAGACGTTTCGACAGTTCTCCAAGGACTTGGCTATCGCCAAACGCGGGGCAACCTGAAATATACACCTTCGGGTTACGGGCAGCAGGTATGGGCGCCTGACAGCCTGCCTGGATGCAAGATTGAGATACATTGGGACCTGGTAAATTCGCCGGCGGTTCGCAGAAAGGTCTCCTGTTCTTTCCATGATCTTCAATTTGAGAATTCATCAGAAGATTCCCAACCGGTACCTTCTGCGGCATCGCTTCTTTTGATTGCGTCTATTCATGCGGCAACCAGCCATTCATATGACAGACTGCTCCTGCTTTATGACATTCGCCAGATATGCCTTGGAAAGGCAGGCAAACTCGACACTACCTATTTATCGGAGGCGGTTAACCGCAGTGGGTGGAGTACTGCTGTCAGGTCAGGACTGCACCTGTGCGGGAGCGTTTTGAAATCGGAAGAATGCCTTGATCTTGCCGATCGCCTAATGCTTGACATGCCGGTCTATTTGAAAGTGCTTATCACCCCGCCAATGCTGCAAAGAGGGCCTAATAGAATAGACACATTACGCCGAAACATTTTTCGAGAGGTGCTCAAAAGAATATGAGAGTTCATCTCATCTATCCCGGACGGCCGGATAATCATTGGCCGCGCGGGTTTTTTCGTTCGCATCGGGTACCTGCAGGAATTGTTCATATCGCATATGTTCTCGAGAAGGGAGACTGCCAGGTTCGCGTCTTAAACGGCGAAGAGCATCTGATCAAGAATAATAATGACAGAGCGGGTCTTGATGAAATCATAACGAACCCTGCGGAAGATCCCGGAGCTGGGCGCCGTTGTGGTTGGTGAAGGTGAACTGACCTTTCAGCCTGTTTTCTATCTCTGATTATCAGTCACGAGTGCCGAAGCTGACTGAGACCCGGACTTTCGAATCGGGGGCGGGGCTGAATTCTTTATCTTCGTTGACTTCCACTTCACCGAGTTGACGCAATTGGTCGAGAAATGAGGGATAGCCCGCAGCGGGCATCTCGGCCAGCAGAGTCTCGGGTTGGTTCGCATCCCGAGCGGGCCCGGCACTCAAAACCTTCCCATTTGCCCGCTTGATCAGTCGTATGACATCGGAGGAAATTTCTTGCGCTTCAGGCGCCGGACTGCCCCCAGACACTTCTGGGGACCTTGAAACTCTTTTTGACACATCGGGCTTGAGACTTCTTTTGTCCGGCGCGCGAATCCCCGTTGTACCTGCGCCTGGTGGTGAGAAGCCTTCGACCTTAAACGAGCCGCCGCGAGTTTTCCCCCTGGCGGAAGCCCAATGCGACTTTACAGTAAGGACCACCGATTGCGTTTCAACGCCGGCGGAACGTTGAGGCTCACTCGGGGGCAATACGGCCCTGTTGAAATCTTTTCCATTCTGCCAGGGCGAGGCTGGAGGCGCTTTGACAGATGGAGGCGCCTCAACCGGTTGAGGCGCTACGACTGAAGGCGGCGCCGGAGACAGCAACACCTTTTGGCCGCCCTCCCGGAGAATCACCTGTGAAGCAGCAATTACCACTACTGCCGTGGCCGCAGCCCCCGCCAGTTGAAAGAAATGCTTCCCGGCGAACAAAACCGTCAGCCCCTGCTTAAGCCTTGCGAGAATGGAAGGCTTTTCCACACGGCTTCGGACTTGTTCGAGAAAGTCCACGGGAGCTTCCAGCTTCGGCAGGGTCCTAAGGGCGTACGATTGCTCTCTGAGGGCTTCAAACTGCATTACGCACGGCCTGCACACGGCCAGATGAGCCTCCACGTCCTCTCGGAATTCCACCGGGATTTCCGTGTCCGTATTTTCAAAAAGAATGGCTCTAACCTGAGAGCATTCCATGGGAACTACCTCTTTTCGACTCCCCCCCGAAGCTTATTCTGGAGGAGCAGTCTCGCGCGAGCCAGTTTGGATTTCAGGGTCCCGATATTATATCCCGTAATTGCGGATATTTCTTCATAGGAGAGTCCCTCGACGTGCCGCAGGACAATGACGGTCCTATGGTCGTGAGAGAGGGAATTGATGGCGGTTTGAAGCATGATCTCCGTTTCCCTCTCCGTCATCCGGACCAGGGGTGAAGGCGCCGGGTCCTCGATTTCAAAGTCTGCGGGACTTTCTTCTTCCGGCGAATTTTGCACGAACCTCAGGACCCTCTTCCAAAAGCGATGCTCGGCGGAGTTGCGCCTGTTCTTGCAGATGTTAACAGCAATGGTGTAGACCCAGGTCGAAAAACTCGACTCGAACCTGAAGCCTTTGATCGATCGGAACACCTTTATAAAAGTCTCCTGCGCGCACTCTTCGGCGTCACTGTAGTCGCCGAGCAGCCTATAGCAAAGGTTGAATATGCGATCCTTGTGCCGCAATACGAGCCTGTCCAGACCCTCGCGATCTCCCGATAGAAAAGCGGCAATATCCGTTCTGTCTTCTTCTTTCGCCATAGTCTGTACCGAAGGAAACCGTGGTTTCCTCTTAATATTCTAGACAGGGCCGATCCGAGAAAGTTCCATCGAACCTCAAGATTCCGTGATCGGAAGACTATCCGAAGGTTGTTTAACGGCAGAATCAGAATATGATAAGCATGCAGGATTTGTCAATTCCGTCCATACGCCGGGGCGTTCTCTCGATTTCCTCTCGCTCTGCGCAATGGCCCCGGAACCGTTCAGTTCATCTTCACGTTTTCCCTCCCCTGCGGCGCAAAAACCTGCCGCCGCCTGGGGTGAGGGCCGGGCAGAGGAGGCAGCGGGAATGGATCACCAGGATTCGAATCGATACAATCAAGGCGACCTTGAACAAGCCAGGAAGTTGGATGAGAAATATTGTCAGTCATGTGGTGAAATCATCAAGATGAGTGCTGAAGTATGCCCCGGATGTGGAGCCAGACAAAAAGGCATGATAAACAAGGCTGTATTGCTCTTACTTACCTTTTTCCTGGGGGGGCTTGGCATACACAAGTTTTATACCGGCAGAAATTTGCAGGGCATCTTACACATTCTCTTCTGCTGGACTGGAATTCCTGCTCTGATTAGTCTGGTTGAATTCATTATTTATGTGTTCACAAGCAGTGAAAGGCTCAATGAAAAATATCAATCAAGTGGTTCGGCGCTAATAATTGCTTGTGTGGCTGCCGGCGTTGGCATGATTTATCTCATGGCCATATTGGCCGCTATTGCGATTCCTCAATTTATTAAGTAC
>JBELAB010000313.1:0-4778 GCA_049509275.1 Syntrophobacteraceae bacterium
TGGCCCTGCACCCTGATAAGACACGGCTCATTGAGTTTGGCAGATTTGCCAAGGGGAACCGAAGGAAGCGTGGCTTGGGTAAACCTGAGACCTTTGATTTTCTTGGCTTTACCCACATCTGCAGCACGACCCGCAAGGATAAGCGGTTTACCATCAAGCGCAAGACCATAGCCAAACGGCTGCGTCGAAAGCTCAGCGAGGTAAAGCAGCATCTGCGCCGCATGCTTCATGAGCCCATTGTCGTACTGGGCAAGTGGCTCAGATCGGTCGTGCGAGGCTTCATGAATTACTATGCGGTTCCCGGTAACTTCGCCAGCATCAAAGCCTTCCGCACTCAGGTGGCTCGTACTTGGCTCCAGGTGCTTCGCCGCAGGAGTCAAAAGCACAGGCTCACCTGGGAGATATTCCGTCGTCACGTAGACAGGTGGCTTCCAAGATGTCGGATTTTGCACATGTATCCCAATGCTCGTTTTCACGCCATACACTCGAAGTAGGAGCCGTATGAGGTAATTCCTCACGTGCGGATCTGTGCGGGGGGTGCCGGGTAACCGGCATTCCTACCGCGATACGGTGAACGGTGAGCTGTGAGCAGAATCCCTCTATTTCTCAATTCGCTTTGCTGCAAATTCAAGCCAAAGACAGGGACCGCTGTGGGCCACACGCACTTGTGCTTGCACGCCCAGCGGAGCCTGGAGATCGAGGGGAAGCTTTCCCCCACCTGGCAGAGCCTGGAGTTATTAGACGCTCTATGAACTGGGTATGACTCCCTTATCCATGTCCGGCTTGCGTTCGATGGCCTCGCTGAACAACTGGAAATCGCCAGTTTGCCAAGTAGCGGCGAAAATCACGATCTCTTGGCGCCGGAAGCAAAATAGCTTCATTTCAAACTTGCTGTTTCCGGAGGAGAAATTTTAAGTCTGATTGGTGCGGGAACGAATACCACCAGAAGCAGCATCGAAGCGATAAGCATTACGGCAATGGTGCTCAGACCTATATAAAGACTTCCAGTGGTTACCTTGATCCAGCCCACGAGGGTAGGGCTTACCACAGCACCCAAATATCCTATGGAGCTTATCAGGGCGATGCCGCCCGCCATGGCGCGTCCTTCCAGATATGCGCTCGGAATGGTCCAAAAAAGGCTCAAAATACTGAAGATGCCTATGGACGCCACCATCAGCAAGGCGATCGTCACGCCGATGCTGTGTGAGGCAAGAGGCAGGAGCAGGAAACAGGCAGCAGCCGAAATCCCGCATAAAGCCACATGCCAGCGGCGCTCCATAAAACGGTCGGAACTGTAGCCCACCGCGAGCATGCCTATGGTGGAAATTACCGAAATCAAACCGCTCCACCGGCCAATGTCGGTAACCTTTTGAAGCCCGACAATTCTCAATAAGGTGGGACTCCAGAGCAGAATCGTATTAAGGGAACAAAAGTAACTAAAATAGATCGAAGAGAACAAATAGATTTTGGGGTCGAGCAGCGCGTCGCGGAAATTTTTTGGAGGTTTGCCGGGGCCGGCTACACGATCACTTTCCAGTTCGCCTAGTACGAATTGCTTTTCGTCAGGTGAAAGCCAGCCGGCCCGTTCCGGGTTATCGTGCAGGTAGAAAAAGGCGATGATGCCCAAAATTACGGCCGGCACGCCCTCAACGAAAAACAACCATTGCCAGCCTTGCCACCCGGAAACTCCGTGGAGGCGATCCATTAGCCACCCTGCCATCGGGCCGCCTATGGCCCCTGCAATGGGCACTGCTATCACGAACAGGCTCATTATCCGTCCCCGATGCCGGTTCGGATACCAATAGGTCAGATATACGATGATGCCCGGGAAAAAACCCGCCTCCGCAACCCCGAGCAGAAAGCGCATAACATACAGATAGTACGCCCCCTGCGCGAAACTCATCAGTAAAGAGACGATTCCCCATAACACCATGATACGCAACAGGGTTTTTCGCACTCCTATGCGGGCAAGCATAAGGTTGCTGGGCACTTCAAAAGCCACATAGCCTACTGCGAACATGCTGGCCGCTACGCCAAAGACGGCATCATTCACATTAAGGTCTTTGAGAAACTGCAACTTTGCGAAACCGATATTAAACCGGTCTATCTGTGCCACCATATAGCAGAGGAGCAGGAAAGGCAGCAGTCGCCAGGTGATCTTCCGATATATCCTTTCGCCGGTTTGCGCGCTGACTGTTTGAGTAATTTCCATTTTCCCACCCTCATACTGTAATCGGTTACAGTAAGTTCTCAGGATTTTTTATCTGGTGGTTGGATTCGAGCACGTTCGGCCTCACGTAAAGAGCGCCTCAGGATTTTGCCGACGGCATTGCGCGGCAAGGCACCGCAAAACTCCACCCGACGCGGCTTCATATAGTTTGGCAATCTCTCGCCGCAGAAAGCGGCAAGTTCTTCAGCGGTTGGACGCTCTGTGGGAATGGGTACCACAAAGGCAACTACCTGCTCACCCCAGAGTTCGTCGGGCACACCAATTACCGCCGCCTCTTTCACCTTGGGATGGCGCAGCAGGCATTCCTCGATGTCGTTGGGAAAGATGTTTTCGCCGCCGCTGATGATCATGTCCTGCTTGCGGTCGAGCAGGTACAGGTATCCCTCGGAATCCACCTGTCCCATGTCACCCAGGGTGAACCATTCTCCGCGGTGCGTCCGGCGCGTGCTCTCAGGGTCACGCCAATAGCCTGAAAACAGGCCCGGACCGCATACAAAGATCTCCCCCACGGATCCAACCGGAACATCGACCCCGTCCTTGTCAAGGATGCGGATGGCCACATCCCGTATCGGCCGGCCTACAGAGCGGTCGCGTGCTGCCAGCTCGGCCGGAGTAATTGCGGCAATGATGCGCGTTTCGGTGGCGCCGTAGAATTCGGTAAGTATCGGCCCGAATTTCGCCAGCACCCGTTCTTTCACCGTGGTCGGCAACGGCGCCCCCCCACTGATCAGGCAGCGCAGGCTGGACGCATTGCCGGTTTTAAGAGCCGGCGAATTGATCAGTTGCTGTAACATCGTCGGGACCACGAAGGAATTGGTGACGCGGTAACGTTCGACCAACTCGAGATACCTGGATGCATCGAAGCGGGAAGGCACCACGGCCGTACCACCCAGATAAACGGCAAGCGCGGCGAAATCGCGGGGCGCCGAGTGCCAGTAAGGGCCGGGATTCATTGTCACATCGGTGTCGGTAAGAGCATAGTCGAGCGCCTTATAGAGAAAGCCGACAACGATGGCACGGTGCGACACCATGGCGCCCTTAGGTGGACCGGTGGTGCCTGAGGTGTAGCCGATGTAGAGGGTGTCTTCGGGTTCGATCTTCGCGGCCGGCGGTTGCGGTCTTCCCTCGGCGACCAGTGCAGCGATGGGTGCGCAGCCGGCCGTCTCGTGGTCGAGACCGAAAACCCGGTCTGCCAGGCGCCGGCGTGTGGCTTCGCCCATCTCGGCCAGTACCGGGACGAACTCGGCGCCAATGAATATTGCGTCGACCTCGGCATGAGTCATGCGAAAATCAATGTCGGGCGGCTTGAGAGCGGTGTTTATCGGCACGAGAACGGCGCCGAGGCTGCCGACCGCGAAATAGACGCACAGGTAATCGGCACTATTGTGGGCGAGAATGGCGATCCGGCTTTGCTTACCAATGCCCCGCAGGGCCAGTGCATCCGCCAGACACCAAACACGCTGGGCAAAGGCACGGTGGGAAATCGTTGTCCCGTCTTCCGATATAATAGCCGCGCGCTCGGGATAAAGGAGCGCATTGCGCCCCACACTGCGGCCGAGAATCAAGACGGCATCCCCTTGGGGAACTCTACGAGCGCTTCCCCGGTTGCCACTGTTTCGTCGTGCTGGTTTCGCACCTCAACCTCAATTATCGCCCAGCGCGATTTTGCCGTCATCTGTTTGGCCTTAACGGTACCGCGAGCCCGGATGATGTCGCCGGGTTTGACCGGCTTCAACCAGCGCGTCTCCAGGCGCCGATGCACACCATTGACCGGGTAGGCCCAGTCCGTCAGCATGCGCGTTATCAGTGCGAAGTTGTTCATGCCGTGCATAATGATTCCGCCGAAATTCGTCCTGCCGAAATTACCCTGCATGTAGTCGTCTTGCAGGTGGAGCGGGTTGTAATCGAGCGAGGCCTCGCAGAAAGTACGGATACTCTCCGGCGAGACGGCAAATTCCGGGCCTTCGATGCGCTCGCCCTGATTCAGCGTGTCAAAAAAACTGGCCATCGCTCTCTCCTCACATCGGGCGGATCGTCCAGCCGCGGCCGGAACAGATCACTTCGCCGTGCTGATTGAAAAAGACATTGTCGTGGATTGCGAACAACCGATCCTTCTTTATGAACTTGTCCAGCGCGCGCGCCTGGAGCGTGATGATGTCGCCCGGACGGGCCGGCTTATTGTAACTCCACGCCTGTCCGGCGTTGATCGTGCCAGGGGTGCGCATCCAGTCATCCGCCGGGGTGCATGCAAACATGAGCATGACGTGAATCGACGGCGGGGCGATCAGCCCACCGTATGGTGTCCTGCGCGCGTATTCCTCGTCAAAGTAGAGCGGGTGCAGGTCACCGACCGCCCGGCAGTAGCGCTGAATCGCCTCCAGCGTCAAGGTATAGGGGATCGTTTTACGCGGTTCGCCCGGAACGATGTCGTCCCAGATCTTGCGGCTCTCGGCGTCCTTCCAGAAGTCTGTTTCTAATTCCTGCTCCATTATCGCTCCGTTTGTGCTCAAGACCGGTTCAAGGCTGTATAACGATGCCTTTTTGAATT
>JBELAB010000314.1:0-4176 GCA_049509275.1 Syntrophobacteraceae bacterium
ATCGCTTTCATACTCAGGGCACGTGTACTGTGGCTTCGCGATATCGGACCGGCTATGAGCCCATTTAATGCATTTCTTTTCCTCCAAGGGCTCGAGACGTTGACCCTCAGGCAGGAAAAGCATTCAGCGAATGCCCTGGAAGTGGCGAAGTTTCTCAAGGGGCACCCGCTGGTAAACTGGGTCGTTTACCCTGGTCTTGAAGACAATCCGAATCATCCGCTCGCAAAAAAGTATCTCAATGGGAACTATGGATCGATCGTCGGTTTCGGAGTAAAAGGCGGCCTCGAGGCTGGAAAGAAATTCATCAATTCAGTTAAGCTGCTTTCGCACCTTGCCAATATCGGAGATGCCAAAAGCCTGGTCATCCATCCTGCTTCGACAACACACCAGCAGCTCACCAGGGAGGAGCAGGAAGCGACCGGTGTCACTGAAGATTATATTCGGCTTTCTATAGGTCTGGAAAGTGTTCGGGACATCATCAACGACATAAGCCAGGCGCTTGAAAGAGCGGGCGATACCAAATAAACCGGCCCAGTGTCAAAGACGGAGCGGGTTTAGATAGAAGTTACATGGAGAAGATGAAGTGAGCCCAAAAGAGAGTATCGGTGTCGTTGAGACCAAATCCATAACGATCTCTCCGCCGGGAGGGTTTTTGCTGGAGTGCGGCCGGAAGCTCGAAATGCTCACAATCGCCTACGAAACGTATGGAGAACTCAACCGAGATCGCACCAATGCGATCCTGATCGTCCACGCCCTTTCGGGAGACGCCAACGCAGCGGGCTTTCACCGGGGGTCAAGAAAGCCGGGATGGTGGGACAGCATGATTGGTCCCGGAAAAGGCTTCGATACCGATAAATATTTCGTTATATGCTCAAACGTTCTGGGAGGCTGTCAGGGGACGACCGGGCCTTCGAGCGTCAACCCTGACACGGGAAAACCTTACGGGCTGAGTTTTCCGCTTATATCGATACATGACATGGTGAACTGCCAGAAACTACTCTTGGATCACCTCGGCATAGAGAGGCTCCTGAACGTTTCTGGCGGGTCGATGGGCGGAATGCAGGCGCTCTCCTGGCTGACCCGGTACCCGGAACGGGTGCGCAGTGTTATCCCCATCTCGACGGCGATCAAGCACTCGCCTCAACAGATTGCCTTTGACGAGGTCGGACGGCAGGCAATAATGGCCGACATCGACTGGAAGTCGGGGAACTACTACGGTGGGCCGCCTCCGGCCAGGGGATTATCGGTCGCCAGAATGGTCGGCCACATAACCTATATGAGCGATACCTCGATGCACGAAAAGTTCGGAAGGCAGCGCAAGGACAATATCGATCCGTTCAAGTTCGACCCCGACTTCGAGGTGGAAGGATACCTCCACTACCACGGCGAGAATTTCGTGAAAAGGTTCGATGCCAACTCTTACCTCTACATCAGCAAGGCAATGGACAACTTCGACGCCGCTGAGGGCGGGTCCCTCCACGAGTTGTTGAGGGGGACCGATGCGAAGGTCCTGGTGATTGCCTTCAAGTCCGACTGGCTCTATCCCGCGTATCAGACCAAGGAAATCGTCAGGGCCTGCAAACTTGCAGGTCTCGAAGCCAGCTATTGCGAAATCGATTCCACCTACGGGCATGATGCCTTTCTGCTCGAAATAGAGGAGGAAACCCATTTGATCACCCACTTCCTGAAGAAGGTCTACAATGGGTACGAGGTAATGAGCGAATATGCAGTCTGAGTTCAACCGGCCGGACCACCGGATTATTGCCGAACTGATTGTCCCCGGCGCCTCCGTGCTCGATCTCGGGTGCGGCAGCGGAGAGTTGCTCTACATGCTGATAAAGGAAAAAGGAGCACACGGCCAGGGCATAGAAATCGATGAACAAGCCATATACACATGCGTGGAGCGAGGCTTGAACGTATTTCACGGAGATATCGACTCGGGGCTTTCCGAGTATCCGGACCGTTCGTTCGATTATGTAATCCTCAATCAGAGCTTACAGCAGCTCAGGCATGTCGAACCGGTGGTCGAGGACTCTTTGAGGGTTGGGAAGAAGGTAATCGTTGGGTTTCCCAATTTTGCCCATTACCGCGCAAGGTTTCAGTTGTTCTTCAAGGGCAGGGTGCCCGTCACGGCTTCCCTGCCCTATCAATGGTATGAAACACCAAATCTTCACTTTCTGAGTATCTGCGATTTTTTCGTGTTCTGCCGAGACAAAGACATTACAATCGAACGCAGCGAGTACCTTGGAGATAGGGGGCGCCTTTGCAGGTTCCCTAATGTATTTGCGCAAATCGGCATATTCGTAATTTCCAAATGAGATGTGTTTCTCCTGGATAGAAACTCAGTCAACCAGGAACTGAGTCAACTGAATTCGAAGTTCTCTTATGGTCAAAGTCATCTTTAGAAATGCGGAATGGCAAATACCCGGCAACATAACCATCCGGGAATTGATAACACAATTGGGACTTAACCCCCAAAGCGTTCTGGCCGTCAGAGACGGCAAGCTGGTAAACAATGAAACCAGACTTGGAAATCAGGGCGAGGTCAAGCTGATTTCCGTTATTTCGGGCGGGTAGGAGATAAGTGGGAGTACATCGTTGCCGCAAGTGCACGGCGGATAGTGTAATCAATATGCGCCAGCACAGACTCGCTCTGTGTGAAATACATTTTGTGGAGTGGGTTGAGAATATAACATCCAGCTTCATCAGGAAGCACCGCATGTTCGAACCTGACGACCGGATACTGGTCGCGGTATCGGGGGGAAAAGACAGTTTGTCCCTGTGGCGCATTCTATTGAAACTGGGCTTCCAGGCCGATGGGTTGTATATGGATCTGGGGATAGAGGCAGAGTGCAGCTATTCAAAAAGATCGGGCGAGTACGTCGAAAAATTTGCGCAAAACATCTCAGCCGAAGCCAAACTGCATGTCCTGGATGTAGCCGGTATCTATGGAAAAACAATACCCGAAATGGCCGGCCGGAGAAAGGGCGGAAGAAAAAAATTCTGCTCGGTGTGCGGCCTGGTGAAACGGCATGAAATGAATCGAGTTGCTCGTGAACTGGGCTACACGGTGCTTGCCACAGGCCATAATCTGGATGACGAAGCGGCCGTTCTGTTTGGGAATGTTCTCCATTGGGAAGCCGAATATCTTGTCAGACAATCGCCCGTGCTCCCGGCGGATGATATGGGCCTGGTGAAGAGGGCAAAACCTCTTGTCCGGTTCTATGAGCGCGAAACCGCCGCTTATGCGATCATCTGCAACATTGATTATATACAGGATGAGTGCCCGTTTTCAGTGGGAGCGACAAGCCTTCGTCTAAAAGAGGTTCTGAACTCCATGGAGAATAGTTCTCCCGGGACGAAGCTGCAGTTCTACTTCAGCTTCTTGCGGGCCAAAGAAAACAGCCTTCTCCCAGGGTACAGACGGCCCGAACTTCACCCTTGTGAAAAATGCGGGCAAGCAACCGGCGCTCCAGGTCTGTGTGCCTTTTGCCGCCTGCTGGAGCCTGCGCGGGCGGCGAGCCGCCGCTGCCAGGATTGATCCCGTCAGAATCTCGAAACTCCGCAAAGCGGTATGCCGGGGACTTGGACAGGATTAAGAAAGGTTTTCCACACAGTCCTCAGCACTCAGTTCTCAGTCCTGAACATGGAGGTGCGTATGCAACCCATCTATCTCGATTACAACGCTACGACCCCCACCGACCCTGCCGTAGTAGAAGAGCTTCTTCCTTACCTGGCCGAGGTGTTCGGCAATCCTTCCAGCAGCCACCCTTACGGGAAAAAGGCCATGGAAGCGGTGGTACTGGCGCGAACCAGGGTGGCGGCCCTGCTGGGCTGCGATTCGGCGCAAGTCATCTTCACCAGCGGCGGTACCGAGTCCAATAATCAGGCCCTCATCGGCGCCGCTTTTGCCAACATGGACCGGGGGAAGCACGTCATTTCCACCACAATCGAACACCCTGCAGTTCTTAACACTGTCCGTTGGCTGGAGGGGCAGGGCTTCACGGCCACATATCTGCCGGTTGACGGCGCCGGCCTCATCGATCCTCAAACAGTGCGCCGGGCCATCACCGGAGAGACCATCCTCATCAGTGTCATGCACGCCAATAACGAAGTGGGGACGATCCAGCCGTTGGCCGAAATCGGGGCAATCGCCCGTGAAAAAGGGATCATATT
>JBELAB010000315.1:0-4168 GCA_049509275.1 Syntrophobacteraceae bacterium
CCCGTCTTGCGCCGCCACAACTACTATCTCTCCAAAGGGGAGCGCAGGCGAATCAAGAAGAAAAAAGCGATAAAACGCATCCAGCGCCGGGAACGTCGTATGATGCGCACGGCATGATCCGCGCCGCCGCCAGTGTGACCTTCTCACAAGACTGGAACACTTGAGCGCCTCGATGTGGTATTTGATCCTGCCTTGCAATGTGCTGAAGAATGCAAAATCCCGGGTTTTACCCGGGATTTTTTTTGCATCGGCCTTGGACGGTTATTCTTCTTTCCTTAATCGCAAAAAGGCAAGTGGCGCATTATGCAGTATAGCGAAGGAACTGTCGGACGTATTTTTGCCCTGAAGCTCGAGACCGGAGAACGACTCCCGGACGCAGTGGTTGGTTTTGCCCGCGAGCATGCGGTCCGCAGCGCAATGGTAATGTTTGTCGGAGGGGCTGGCGCAACGAGCCGCCTTGTCGTCGGCCCGGAGGAAAACAGGGGAGATGACATAATACCCATAATTCACACTTTGGGCGGAATTCACGAGTTAATTGCGATGGGAACGCTCTTCCCTGACGAAAACGGGCATCCTGAGCTGCACATGCACGCCGCGGCGGGCCGTGAAGGCGCCGCCACCGTTGGCTGCACCAGGGCAGGGGTAGATGTATGGCTGATCGGCGAAGTGATTCTGCTGGAAATCTGCGGAATTGGAGGCTTTCGAAAAAAAGACCCGAAAACCGGTATGCAGATGCTTCAGTTCTCAGGTTCTGCATCGAAATGACGGAGATCTCGAAAAAACCGGGCGAATCAGCTATTGGGGATCTGATTACTTAATGCCTTAATCCTCTTTTCCTCTGAAGGTTTATTAATCTGTCGGAATCGGCTAAGATTGCCAAACCGGCAGATAAAATCAGCGGCAGTCTCCGGCTGTCATCTTTCTTGATTCGACAGGTGCAATTTTTTATGCAAAAAGACTCAGAGAGTATTTCCGAACTTTCCATAAATCATCCCTCCGCGTGGGATATCGATCGGTTTCGGGCGAACTGGTTCGTTTTTGTGGAAACGCTGCTGAAAGAAGAGGCCAACCTGCTCATCCCTTCCCGGCGTATCCGTTGGCAAATCGAGCAGACCCCGGTCTTTCAGGAAGTGGTGTCGGGATGGGACACTATGGAGGGCTCGCATCGGCTCGATGCCTGGAAGCGCTTGCTGCTGGCCGCCGAAAAGGCCTGCCGGACGATTCTGCCCGCCTGCGTCCAGTGCGGCGAATGTTGCCGGCTGGGGAGCCCGACCCTTCACCTCGAAGATCTTGTGCTCCTTCAGTCCGGCAAAATCCCGTGGGACCAGCTCGTAACCCTGAGGAAAAACGAGCCTGCGCGCTCGCCTTTCGATGGAAGGCCCTTCGTGCTTCCCGAAGAGAGAATCAAGGTCAGGGAAAAAGAAGGCCTCCGGGAATGTGTGTTCCTGATTTCCGAAACCGACCGGTGCTCCATCTATGTTGACCGGCCTCTTCAATGCCGGGCTCAGGCGTGTTGGGACCCGATCCCCGCCCGTGACACGGCCGAACTGCCATTTTTGCTGAGAGAGCACATTTTCGAGGGTGTCGATCTGCTGCTGGAGATAATCGCCGAACACGAAACCCGATGCGGGTTCGCAGTGCTTTCAGGCGCGTTCGAAGAGCTGGCCCGGAGTAATGGAGGAAACGTTCGGGAAGTACTCGGGCTCCTTTCATATGAGGAGCATTTCAGGCAGTTTGTGCGTGATAAGTTTAAAATCCCGGCCCAAAATATGGAACTGTTGTTCGGCAGGAGTTTCGCCCGGATGACCACCCTGTTTGGATTCAGAGTCGCGGAGGAACCTGACGGGACCCGCTGTCTTTTTGTGGACGAACCGGGGGGGCGTGCATAACGCCGCGCAAAATCCGCTCTCGGCTGCCAAAGGGAATGCTCGGAGCTTATTTCTTCACAAATGGAATCCAATGAGATAAAATTAAAAGTTTACCGGGTGTTAGTAGCAGTCTCTGTGCGAGAGTGGCGAAAATGGCATACGCACTGGACTTAGGATCCAGCGGGGCAACCCTTGGGGGTTCAAATCCCCCCTCTCGCACCAGGAAAGTGCGCCTTTGCCGGCCCTGAGATACTCATTTCATCAGAAAGGTAAGAAGAGTGGAAATGAACGTTTCGTTAACTGAGATCAGCCCTGGTCAAAAGAAACTCCGGGTGGAAATCCCGGGGTCCAGAGTCACCGAAGAGTTGGAAAAATAGTATCGCGATCTGGCAAAAAAGTCCAAGATCAAAGGTTTCCGGCCCGGGAAAGCGCCTCTGAGCATAATCAAATCCTATTATGGGAAAACGGTCGAGCACGAGGTGTCATCCCAGTTCATCCAGGACACCATTGAGGATGCGCTCAAGGAGTCCAACCTCAAACCACTCACCCTGGCTGACATAAGCGAGTCGCATTTCGAAGAGGGCGGCGCTTTTACTTACACCGCTGTGGTCGATGTCTGCCCACCCTTCGAACTGCCTGAATACAAAGGCTTGAAAATCCATAAGCCGGCAGTCGAAGTCACCGACGAGCAGATACAGGGCGAATTGGATAAACTTGTCCAGGGCCATTCTCAACTTCGCGCGATTGAGAGCGAACGCCCCATTCGTGAAGGAGACGTGGCCATCGTCGACTTCGTACCTGTCGTAGAGGGCCGGGTATTCGAGAAGGGCAAGACCCATGACTTCATGGCCGAGGTCGGTAAGGGCGGCCTCCACCCTGATTTCGACAAACACCTGTTGGGACGCAGGCCGGGAGAAAGTTTCTCATTTGAGCTGCATTATCCCGAGGACGCTTCCACCTCTGAGCTGGCCGGCAAAAATGTCCGCTTTGACCTGACCGTAAAAGACCTCAAAGAAAAGGAAGTCCCCGAACTAAATGACGAGTTTGTTAAATCCATCGGCTCGGGCCAGTTCGAGACCCTCGAGGCGCTGAAGGAGGAATTCCGGAAAAAACTCCTCGAACGCGAAGAGCATAGCGCCTCTCAAAATGTGCACGCTCAGGTCCTTCGAAAAATACTCGGCAAAGTCCAGTTTGAAATTTCGCCCAGGGTGATCGAACGGGAAGCCGACAGAATTCTCCAGAATCTCAAATACCAGTTCGAAAGCCAGGGACTCAAGTTTGACGCTGATACCCTGAATACTAGCGACTACAAGACCGGCTCGAGGATCCAGGCGGAACAGGACATCCGGACCGGGCTCGTGATCGGCAGGATAGCCGAAGCCGAAGCTATCTCGCTCGATTCCGAAGACGAGGAGCAGGTTTTTAAGGATATAGCCGCCGCCTACCGCATGGACCTGGCAAAGGTCGAGAGCGAATACCGGGACAGCGCTATTGTCGAGCGGGCAAAGGAAAGAAAACTCCAGGAAAAAGTGCTTAAGTTCATTGAAAGTGAAGCCGTCTTGGTCGACACACCGGAAGAGGCAAAGGAGCCTGAAGCCGATTCCCGGGCCCAAGAACCCGAGCAGGCCTGATAATCTCGCCCCCAACGCGGGGCCGTACAGGAGGATATCTTAGTGGGACTCATTCCAATTGTAATCGAGCAGAGCAGCCGCGGTGAGCGGGCGTGGGACATCTATTCAAGACTTTTGAGAGACCGGATCGTTTTCCTTGGGACCGCAGTTTCGGACGATATTGCCAATGTCATTATCGCCCAGATGCTTTTCCTCGAATCCGAAGACCCAGACAAGGACATCCATTTCTATATCAACTCTCCTGGCGGCCTGGTTACGGCAGGCCTGGCGATCTACGACACAATGCAGTACATAAAGCCGAAGGTTGAGACCCTGTGCATGGGACAGGCGGCCAGCATGGCGGCAATCCTTCTGGCTGCGGGACAAAAAGGCAAAAGATTCGCTCTGCCCCATGCCCGCATAATGTTGCACCAGCCAATGGGAGGGTTCCAGGGCCAGGCGACCGACGTCGAAATCCAGGCAAAAGAAATTCTAAGGCTCCGCGAAGATCTGAACCAGATAGTAGTGGACCACACCGGAAAGCCGCTCGACCAGATACAACGAGACACCGACAGGGACTTCTATATGTCCGGAGCGCAGGCAAAGGAATACGGGCTGATCGACGAGGTCATCACGGAAAGAGGTTCCGACCGGCCTTTGAAACCGGTTTGATATGATTTCATATTTTTC
>JBELAB010000316.1:0-4150 GCA_049509275.1 Syntrophobacteraceae bacterium
GTTTGCCCAAAATGTTGCTGCGCACTTGGAAGAAGCGGGGCTGTGGTTGACACTCGTTGGCAGCGCTGATGAGGATCGCCAAGGTCCCGGCCCACCGCAACGGACTGCACGAGATATAGTCTTGGCAGTGGAGCCCTATTTTGAGGTTCTTTCACTTACATCCAGCCATTTCGGATCTAATCGTCCAAATGCACCCAGAGCATGGAGGTGCTTGATGCAGAAACGGCATGTAGCATAAATACCACCGACGCAGTGCTTCCCGGCTATTGCACCCTCAGTTGCCCCCTGCCAATGTCTCTATGTCCCGGCCGAACGTCTTTATGCAGTATTCGTCGAAGGTCTTTCTGAAATCAGGCGATTGAAGACGCTGTTTGATGAGCCGATCTTCCAGCTCCAGGCTGCGCTGAAGCTCCTTTGGATCGCACTTGAACAACTTGCGGATGCCGAGCAAGGTCGCAACCGAAGCCTCCAAATTCGCAGCCACGAATTGCATCGTCTCTTCTTCCAGCTTTGACACCGGAACGATCCGGTCGATCAACCCCAAATCCAGGGCATCTTCGGCGTAAAAGGTCTTCCACTGCAACACCTCGGTGGCCTTCCTGACCCCAAGCAAGCGCGGCAGGAAATACCCGCTTCCTTTGGTGATCATCCCCATGCCTGTGCCGGCGTTCTCGAATACAGTGTCATCCGCGACAATGCGGTAGTCGTAGGCTAGACTGATATTCAGGTGAAACATTGAGACCGTTCCCCGCCCGGCGTAAACCGTGATGCCGTTAATTTTCGATAACGTGCGGATGTAGTAGTTGACCGCGTTAGTCAACCGGTCCATGAGCAGCTTATTGCTCCTGGATGAGAGCGCCTTAGACAGAAACATGCTGTATTCGATGTATTCGTCCTTATCCGGGCAGGCAAACATGACCATTGCCTTATACGACTTGCTCGAGAGTATGGACTCCAGGTACTCGTAAAATGAGTATACTGCGAGAACGTCCCGGGTCAGCGACTTAATATGCTGTTTCTGCCTAATCACCAGGACATCGTTTTCCAGCGAAGAAGAGAGAAGATCATTTTCTGTGGTAAGACTCTTTCGAGTTGTCATGGATCACCCCGCGTTGAAGTGTATATGCTTATCCTGAATAATGCGTCAACTTAACCCCAAACTGGAGCCGAACCGCATTTCCGGGCCGGATTCGATCCGAAAAAAACTCTTGGAATGCCGAGCCCGTAAATCATACGATGTTCCCATCAAAACCCGCAATAAAAAATGCCGATCGGACCAATTCGGTCAATTTGAGGACATACCACCATCCCCGCAGTCCAGGCTAAATAGCGGCTGTGCCAAAGCCAATGCGGGATGTTTTGCCTGGATTCCTCACAGGTGTGGTATTGTGATTCTTTGTTATCTTTTATTGGCAAGGCCTCATTACCATTGATGTTTTTCATCGCCTGAAGGAAGCGCACCTTGGAAATACGGCCACTTGGTAAATCCGGCTTGTTTGTCCCTACAATAGGAATGGGAACATGGCGAACATTCGATGTTCGAGGAGAAGCTGCCATCGCTAACAGCCGTTCTGTTGTGAATGCGGCAATGGAAGCAGGGGCTACTTTCTTCGATAGCTCCCCAATGTACGGCGAAGCTGAGCGCGTGTTAGGTCTGGCACTGAAAGGGCGACGTGATGCTGTCCAAATTGCTACAAAGGTTTGGGCAGATACCGCGTCACAAGGATGGGTTCAGGCGAGACGCTCTCTTTCATTTTTTGGTAGCCGTATCGAACTGTACCAGATCCATAATCTCCTTAACTGGAAGGAGCATCTGGAGATGATCGAGCGATTAAGAGATGAGGGCAGGGTTCTCGCCATAGGCGCAACTCACTATAGCTCTCTCTCATTTTTTGAACTCCGCCGTGTTATGGAAAGCGGGAGAATTGCAGCCATTCAGATTCCGTACAATATTGAGCAGCGTGAAGTTGAAAATAATATTTTACCCCTGGCAGCGGACCTCGGCCTGGGAGTCGTCATAATGCGGCCTGTTGGCGGCGGCGGGCTTTTACACCGTGCACCATCAACTGAGGAACTCATGCCCCTAAAGCCTTTCGGCGTGAATATCTGGTCACAGGCTCTCCTCAAATGGATTTTGAGCGATCCCCGTTGCCATGTTGCGATCCCGGCTACATCGAGCATCAAACATATGAAAGAGAATGCGGCGGCCGGTGATCCACCCTGGTTTAATGATGGTGCGCGGGAGTATGTCTTGCAGCTTGCTCAGAAGCATTAAGAATGGCGAGAAAATTTGCTGTTGCAGTCAGTTAGTCTTGAGCTTCAGATCGGAAAGCCGGCCGTTCACGCCGACAGATTAAAGAAAAAAATCGCCAAGGCGCTCGAAACAAGCCCCTCCAACTCAGCTTGACAAACCCCACCCTGCAGGCCTATCTGGTTAGTTGAAATGACGATAATTGGCTGCGCTCTCACCTCTTAGCTGATGTCCCACCAATCGCGACTTCGACTTCAACCGCTACTTTACCGGGATAAGCGTTAGCCTTTGCTTTTTTTGATAAGAGATCATGAAGAAGGAAATCAGTATGGACGATATTCGCGGCAAAGTGGCACTGGTAAGCGGCGCCAGCCGAGGCATCGGACGCGCTGTTGCGGCAACACTTGCAAGAGCGGGTGCAGACGTCGCTATCAATTACTTCAGCAGGGAGAAAGAAGCTCTCGAGACCCTCGCACTGGTTCGCGAGACGGGACAGCGGGGCATCCTGGTTCAAGCGGATGTTTCAAAGTCTTCGGAAACGGCAAAAATGATCCATAGTGTCGAGCGCGAACTCGGGCGAGTCCAGATCCTTGTGAACAACGCCGGGATTGTATTGAGCAAAAGCCTCTACGAGATCACCGAGCAGGACTGGGACAGGGTGCTTGCCGTAAACCTCAAGTCGGCCTTCCTTGTCACTCAGGCAGTTTTTCCAGGAATGCGCGAGCTGCGCTGGGGAAGGATCATCAATATCTCCTCCGTTGCAGCCCGGACTGGTGGGATTACCGCACCGCCCTATCTCGCGTCGAAGGCCGGGTTGTGGGGACTTGCACACTCTTATGCCGTTCTGTTGATAAAGGATGGCATTACGGTCAATACCGTTATTATGAATTAGAAGGATATTTACGCCTGCGGTTTTCGGTTGGCTTTTAAAGGGTTATTCTTCGAAGACAACTTCCGCTAAGGTCTCCGTTCCCTTATACACGGCACAGCCAATGTCCCAGGTGTTCAGATACGTCCCATCATCTAAGTGAATATCCCAGGAATAAGTGTCCCACTCTATATCGGTAACAGTTCGACCCACGAGGAGTGAGCGGACACGCTCCATTTCGCTCAATTGTTTCGCATTCATCACATTTCTCCTTTCCTGATCATTCCCGCACGGTAGTTTCTTCGGGTTCGTCTGGCACTGAAACCCGGTATTCAATACATTCATGGCCTTCGTCCACCATTAGCCTGTGACTGGCCTCATCTGCGGTTCCGCTCATGACCGTCAGGTCCATGTCACCGACGAGTCTCAGTCGACGGCCGTCTTCAAGCGAAATGAGCACTATCAAGCGGTACCCAGGTTGATTGTTCCAGGAGAACCCAGTGATCGAGCCGCCGACGATTGCCGTCTTAAACTGTGATATGACATCATCTTGCCGCACCTTTCTCACCTCCTCTCTCTATTAAAATCCAGGGGACCCTTACCCCCGCTTCCCTCATCGGGGCCGAGGGTAAGTAGCCGGCCGTTTTTCTTCTTGGAGCGCCTTACGCCGTTTGGGCCCCATGTGCCCCACTGTTTGAAGAAAAAGGGAATGTTGTTCTGTTCACATTGCTGCCGGATATTCTCTACCCACTCGAGCTTCATCGGCCTGGCTGAAGGCCCCGATTCACCCCCGACGATGACCCACTCTATCCTGGTAAGATCAAGCTGGCCGAGGCCTATACATGGCATCACCTTGAAGTTATTGACAATAGATGGACAGACGCACTTCTGGGGTCATTGACAATGTATAAGTATAATTTTTGTTTTGTTTTTATTTAGTTTAGCTGTTAATTATTCCTATACGCATAAATTATTGATAAAGTGCGTCTGTACCATGGAGTAGGCAACATAATGCTGTTATTTCAAGCAAT
>JBELAB010000317.1:0-4131 GCA_049509275.1 Syntrophobacteraceae bacterium
TTTCTATTCAAGCGGCGCGTGCGGGAAATGCATTGAACGCTGCCCTGTTCAGGCTGTCTCAAAGAACGGCCATGATAAACTCAAATGCCTCTCTCACGCTAAAATTGATGCGGGCAAGCATGTAAAGTCACACTACGGCTTTGACGGCTATGGATGCGGGCTGTGCCAGACCGGTGTGCCCTGTGAATCGAGGATACCGGTAATGGGTAACGCCTGACAAAGGTTAATGCATGGAATCATACATCCGCAGCTTTATCGCAATCGACCTGTCCGATCCGGCCCGCCGGCGGATCGAGACGTTGATCCAGGAATTAAGGAAAAGCGATGCCCAGGTTGGATGGGTGAGGACCGAAGGGATTCACCTCACGCTTAAATTCCTGGGCAATGTGGCGCCGGAGTCGATCGAAGAGATAAAGTCCGCGCTTGCCCGAATAGCCTCGCAGATCGCGCCGATTCGCATTGAACCGGCGGGATGCGGCGCCTTTCCCACTATCAAATGGCCTCGAGTGATCTGGGTCGGGCTCGGAGGGCAAATCGGCCCACTTGCCGAACTTGTGCGGCGTGTAGAAACAGCGTTGGTCCCCTTGGGTTTCGAGCCCGAAGGCCGCCCGTTCAAACCTCACCTCACCCTTGGCCGCGTCAAGGGCAGGCAGCGGCTTCAGGCGCTCCAGGAGATACTTCTCGCGCATTCGGACTTTGCGGCCGAACCCTTTGACGCTGCTGAAGTTGTACTGTATAAAAGTGATTTAAGGCCGGATGGCGCGCTATATACTCCTTTAATCAAAGCGCCTTTCTCCGGAAGCCCCGCCCAGGCGGACGAATAAATCATATTCCATGTGAATTTACTAAATAAGGAGGTCCGATTCATGGGACTTAACGAAGACCGGCAAAAAGCTATCGATACGGCGGTTTCTCAGATAGAGCGCATGTGCGGCAAGGGCGCTATCATGCGCCTCGGGGAAGGCGCCACCGCGGAAGTGGCCGTCATATCGAGCGGCTCTTTGGCGCTGGATATCGCGCTGGGGATCGGCGGGGTCGCGCGGGGCCGCATTATCGAGATATTCGGTCCCGAGTCTTCCGGAAAAACCACTTTGGCGCTGCACATCATCGCCGAGGGTCAGAAGCTCGGGGGCCTGGCAGCCTTTATAGACGCCGAACACGCCCTGGACATTCAATATGCCCGAAAACTTGGGGTCGTAGTGGAAGACCTCCTGATCAGCCAGCCCGACTACGGCGAACAGGCCTTGGAGATTGCCGAAGTGCTGGTCCGAAGCAACGCCATCGACGTCATAGTAATCGATTCGGTTGCGGCGCTCGTCCCGAAAGCCGAGATCGAAGGCGAGATGGGCGATCCGCACGTGGGACTCCAGGCGCGGCTCATGAGCCAGGCGCTCCGCAAACTCGTATCCGCTATCAGCAAATCCAAGACCTGCGTCATTTTCACTAACCAGATCCGAATGAAAATAGGGGTTATGTACGGTTCGCCCGAGACCACGACAGGAGGAAACGCGCTCAAGTTCTACGCCACCATGAGGTTCGACATCCGCCGGGTCGGCCCGATCAAGGAAGGTCAGGACATTATCGGTAATCGAACCAAGGTGAAAGTGGTAAAGAACAAGATAGCGCCCCCGTTCAAGGAGGTCGAATTCGATATCATTTACGGACGCGGCATATCCAAGGAGGGCGAAATTCTGGACCTGGGGGTGGAGTCAAACCTTATAGAAAAGTCCGGCACATGGTATTCCTATAATGGAGAAAGACTTGGACAGGGAAGGGAAAACGCGAAGAATTTTCTGAGAGATCATCCCGAGCTGATCTCCGACATCGATGCGAAAATTCGCCTGGCCTGCAATCTCAAACCGGTTGCCGGCGCTACACTCACGGCGGCTGACTGACGGAGGCCGGAGAGCAGAGGACGGAGGACAAAGAGCAGAGGACAGAGGACGGAAAAAACAGCGCCATTGTACTTCCGCCATCCGTTTTCCGGCATCCGTAAGGGCCTTCCCTCCTTCGGTATAATTTAAGGATACCTTAGAAAGTCAGGAGATTGTATTGATGAAAGCCGGTGAGATCCGAAAGGCATTCCTCGAGTTTTTCAATAAGCGTGGACACGCGATTGTAAAAAGCTCTTCGGTAATTCCTCACGACGACCCCACCCTTCTTTTTACCAACGCCGGCATGGTGCAGTTCAAGCGGACTTTTTTGGGCGAAGAAAAGCGGCCGTATTCTCGTGCAACTACCAGCCAGAAATGCATGCGCGCGGGCGGCAAGCACAACGACCTCGAAAACGTCGGCCGCACGGCGCGGCACCATACTTTTTTCGAAATGCTCGGGAATTTTTCCTTCGGCGATTATTTCAAAGAGGATGCGATAAAATTCGCATGGGAGTTTCTGACCGGGGATATGGGCCTGCCCAAAGATAAGCTCTATGCCACGATCCACGAAGGCGACAGGGAAATGAACCTGGGGGCGGACGAAGAAGCCCGCAGGTTTTGGGCGCGATATCTTCCCGAGGAACGAATTCTCGCATTTTCGACAAAGGATAATTTTTGGGCCATGGGCGATACCGGTCCCTGCGGGCCATGCTCGGAGATCCTGATCGACCAGGGGCCGGGCATAGGATGCGGCCGGCCGGACTGCAAGCCGGGATGTGACTGCGACCGGTATCTGGAACTGTGGAACCTTGTGTTCATGCAGTTTAACCGCTCTCAGGACGGCGTCCTCGATCCTCTGCCCAAACCCAGCATCGACACCGGAATGGGACTTGAGAGAATAGCCGCCGTAATCCAGAAGGTGCCGTCAAATTACGACACGGACCTCTTTGACCCAATGATGGCCAAGATCAAGCAACTTACCGGGTACAAATTTGGGTCCTCGGCGGAAAAGGACGTCTCAGTCAAGGTCATTGCCGATCACGGCCGCGCAGCGGCCTTTCTGATCGGAGACGGCGCTTTGCCAAGCAACGAAGGGCGGGGCTATGTGTTAAGGCGCGTAATTCGGCGCGCCTTGAGGCACGGGCGATTTCTCGGGATCGACAGACCGTTTATGTCCGAGGTCGCCGTATCGGTCATTGAATCCATGCAGGACGCATACCCCGAATTGCTGGAAAACCGCAGCTTCATAATCCGTGTCATCCAGAACGAAGAAGAACGCTTCAATGAAACCCTGGATAACGGACTGAGGCTCATGCAGGCCGAAATAAGGCGTCTTACGGACGAAAAAGCCCAAACGATTCCCGGAGCGCTCATCTTCAAGCTTTACGATACATACGGTTTTCCTATCGACATTGTTACCGATATGTCCAGGGAACTCGGTTTTCAAGTGGACGAGGCCGGTTTCCATAGTCTGATGGAAAAGCAGCGTGAGCTGTCCAGGGCCGCCTGGAAAGGGAGCGGCGAGCGCCAAATCCCTGAAGTCTACCGGCAGATTTGTACAAGAGGCATCACCACGACGTTTCTCGGCTATGAAACTACGCAGGCGGATTCCGAGATTATCGCGATGATCAGCGGCGGTGAAGAAATCGGCTCGGCCTTTGAAGAAATGTCTGTGGAGCTGATCACTGCCGACACCCCTTTTTATGGCGCCGCAGGCGGGCAGGTGGGCGACACTGGGGTGATTACCGGGGTGTCGGGAAAAATCGTCGTCTCCGATACCGCAAAGCTGCCCGGAAACCTGATCGTTCATGTGGGCAAGGTCAAATCCGGATCTTTCCACGTCGGCGATACGGTTCATCTGGCAGTTGACGCCCAGTTGCGCAAGGACACTGAAATCCACCACACGGCCACACATATCCTGCACAGGGTCCTGCGCAATGTGCTCGGAGATCACGCAAAGCAGGCCGGATCGCTCGTCGCGCCTGACCGCCTCCGGTTCGACTTCACCCATTTCACCGCAGTGACCCCGGAAGAACAGGCTCAGATCGAGAGGCTGGTAAATGATGAGATCCGACGAAACCACCAGCTCACCGTTCAGGTAATGGGACTGGAGGAAGCCTTGAAGACCGGGGCTATGGCGCTTTTTGAAGAAAAATACGGTGACCGCGTCCGACTGGTTGAAATTCCGGGCTTCAGCCGCGAGCTTTGCGGAGGCACGCACACGCACTGGACGGGGGACCTCGGACTTTTTGTAATC
>JBELAB010000318.1:0-5475 GCA_049509275.1 Syntrophobacteraceae bacterium
TCTGGATGATACTCCCAAAAACCGATAAGCACGGCTGTAAAGTATTGGAGGAACGGCTCATCAGTTTCAATGTCAACAGACAGGACAGCGGCCCTGAACTCGAATTCGATACCGTGTCACTGTGTGTGGATGATGAGGCGCCAAGCGGGGAGACAGCGGAAAAGTTGCTTGGCCGGATGATGAAGATGCTCGGCTAGACCCGGTCCCCGGCCTTTGGTCGCCTTTCGGCTCCTGCTTAACCGCTATCGTGGGTCCTATGAGACTAGCAACGCCAAGGGTTATGTTCACTGGGTTGTTGAGCTATACGCCGCTATGGAACCTCAGGGGCAAGCTTGTCAAGCCCGCAGTCGGGGGGGCCGGTTCCGCGAGCTATTGCTACGGGGTCTGGTTGAAGCACCTGGTTGCCGCCTATGGCTGTGGATTAAGAACGGTGCCGGAGGTGGTCGTGGAACTGGGGCCGGGAGAATCCGTCGGGGCTGGTCTGGCTGCTTTGCTGTGCGGGGCATCCCGTTATCTTGCGATCGATGTCGTGAAACATGCATCGACTGTATTGAACATGCAGGTTCTTCAAGAACTTGTGGCACTATTCAAGAGGGGCGAAGCTATTCCCGATGATGCAGAGTTTCCGTATATGGAGTCGAAATTTGAACAAAATATCTCTCCGCGCTTCATTCTGGACCGGGATCGGATGAAATTTTGCCTGTCCGACCAACGCGTTCAATCCATCAGCGACGCACTGATGCGTCCATCCCCCGCTAATCCCATTTCGATCAGTTACATATCCCCCGCATACGCAGATTCGACTATCAGGTCCAACTCGGCGGGTATGATAATGTCCCATGCAGTCATGGAGCATGTGGACAATGTGGAGGAAGCCTATCGCTCAATGTATAAATGGCTGGGATTCGAGGGGATTATGTCCCATCAGATCGATTTCACAAGCCATCTTATGTCGGAGTATTGGAACGGGCACTGGACGTTTTCCGACTTGGTGTGGAAGCTGATAAGAGGAAAGAAGTCGTATCTCTTGAACAGGGAGCCTTTTTCGACGCATATCAAATTGCAGCATAAGGTCGGTTTCAAAGTCCTCAAAGCGATAAGAATCGAGAACCACGATGGCGTAGACCGAAAAAAGCTGTCACCGCAATTCGTTGACATGTCGGAACAGGATTTTTGCACTTCCAGCGCCCTTATCGTTTCAACGAAGAACAAGCCTGGATGAGAAAAGTAACATCAAATGTTTAGTCTACTTCTATTTGACCAAAATCGCCGGTACATGTTAATTAAATAGGCATGTACCCGAGAATTGCATGAATATTTAAATATGCTGAGCCGGATGGTTTCGGTACCGGCCCGGAGGTGTTCATGGCCGGCAAGCGACTGCGTTGCACGCACCTTATCCGAACACTCGCGATCGTGGTCGTTTGCCCTTTCATCACCCTACTCATGGCGCCGGCATTATCGAGCGAGACATCGCACTACGGGTCCTCCTGCAGAAGCCGGGCAGGGCTGGCCTTTTCCGCCGACGACGATCTCGACTCCATAATCATGCAGCTTCCCGCTGCTTTCCGGCTTTCCCCGCATTATCACGCATTTCTGCTCTATCACCACTCGCCGAACCAGTATATTTATGAGCGCTATATCAGGATTGCCTGCGGGCAGCACGGGGTCGATTACAATCTGGCGAAGGCCATCGTAAGAGCGGAATCGGGATTTAGACCTGATAGCGTGTCGCCCAAGGGGGCGGTCGGCCTCATGCAGTTGATGCCCGCCACGGCAAAGAAACTCAAGGTCAAGGATTCGTTCGACCCTTATCAGAACGCGGAAGCGGGAGTACGATATTTGAAGAAGATGCTCGCCCGCTTCAAAAACAACCTTCCTCTTGCCGTGGCTGCCTACAATGCCGGACCGGAGGCCGTCGAGAAATACCACGGTATTCCACCTTTCAGTGAGACGCAACTATACGTTCAAGTGGTCCTGGTGCTATACAGATATTATTCTCAGTAGGATCAGCCTCTTTTGCGCTCCGATGAACTTTCCGTTTTACGCCGGCGCCTATTACGATGAAATTGATCACATTCTCCCTCAGAGCGGAAGTCGCGTAATCTCGAGCAGCGATCAAGGAAGCCCCGCATCAGTGGTTAGTTGCGGGCAGGGGATGGAAGGGTGTTCTGAGAGAAACGGCGAAATGATATTTCTGTAACTTCTTGGTGGCCTCGTACTTTTTTTGGTGGAATCAAATCAATTTTTGGGTTCTTATAAGTATCGTATCGGGCTTGGCTCTTATTTTCCGCGTTTCTGCGGATTTTGCGGTGAGTTTCATATGAATAAAACAATTCTCGTTACTGGTGGCGCAGGATTCATCGGAAGTAATTTCGTATGTTGTGAAAGGCTGCGGAATAACCGGATTATCAATCTCGATATCCTCACTTATGCCGGGAACCTCTTGAATCTGGAACAGCTAAAAGGCGACCCTGGTCACATATTCATACAGGGAGACATACGCGACAGGGAACTCGTACGAAAACTCCTCAAACGATACGAACCGGATGCCGTAGTAAATCTTGCCGCCGAATCCCATGTGGACAAGTCGATTGACAGCCCGGAGAGCTTCATTCAAACCAATATCATCGGGACCTATCACCTCATGGAGGAAGCGAGGCAGTACTGGAAAAGTCTTTCGCCGGAACGCCGCGAACATTTTCGCTTTCTTCACGTCTCGACCGATGAAGTCTACGGTTCCCTGGGGCCGCAGGCGCCCGCGTTCATCGAAAACAGCCCCTATGCTCCCAACAGCCCCTATTCAGCCAGCAAGGCTGCAAGCGATCACCTGGTGCGGGCATATTTCCATACCTTTGGGGTCCCCGCACTCATTACGAATTGTTCGAACAATTACGGTCCCCGGCAGTTTCCGGAAAAGCTTGCGCCGCTCATAGTCCTCAATGCGATCGAGGGAAAGCCGCTGCCGATATACGGTGACGGGCTCAATGTGCGCGACTGGCTCCACGTCGATGACCACTGCGACGCGCTGCATGCAGTACTCGAGAAGGGCAAGCCCGGGCAGACATACAATATCGGCGGATGCTGCGAAAAAACGAACCTTGAAATGGTAAATACACTGTGCGCTCTTCTGGATGAGATGATTCCCACGTCGAGGCATGTTCCGCATTGCAGCCTGATTACATTCGTAGAGGACCGCCCCGGACACGACCGGCGCTATGCCATCGACTGTTCCAAGATAAGAGACGAGTTGGGCTGGCGAGCGAAAGAGACCTTTGAGTCCGGCATGAGGAAAACGATTCAGTGGTACCTGGATAACCCCGAGTGGGTCCATTCAATAAAAACAGAGGCCTACCGGGAGTGGATGTCAAGGCAATACGGGGCCGGCAAAAACGAGGATTCACCAAAAAGGGCGCCAAGGCAAGCGTGATGGCTCGGGGGATCGAAATGGAATCGACAGGCGGTTTGAAAGGAATCATTCTTGCCGGGGGATCGGGGACCCGCCTCTACCCGATAACCAAGGTGATCAGCAAGCAGCTTCTTCCGATTTACGACAAACCGATGATTTACTATCCGCTCTCGGTCCTTATGCTTGCCGGGATCCGGGACGTTCTGATCGTCTCCACGCCCGAGGACCTGCCAAAGTTCGAGGCGCTGCTGGAAGACGGATCTCAATGGGGGCTGCGCCTTTCATACATCCGGCAGGATTACCCGGCAGGTCTTGCCCATGCCTTCATCCTCGGCAGTGACTTCATCGGCGCGGGCAAGGTTTGCCTGATACTCGGGGACAATATCTTTTATGGGCACGGGTTTCAGGAAATCGTCGAGCGCGCTGCCGGATTTGAATCCGGCGGGCTT
This sequence comes from Syntrophobacteraceae bacterium, assembly GCA_049509275.1. Lineage (GTDB taxonomy): Bacteria > Desulfobacterota > Syntrophobacteria > Syntrophobacterales > Syntrophobacteraceae > SbD1. The sequence continues at coordinate 3,859 of JBELAB010000318.1, forward strand.
GTGTTCGGGTATTATGTACAGGACCCGGAACGGTACGGGGTAGTCGAGTTCGACAAATCGGGCAAAGTGCTGGGCATTGAGGAAAAACCGGTAAAACCCAAGTCCAGCTACGCTGTCCCGGGGCTTTATTTTTTTGATAACAGGGTGGTCGAAATAGCTTCGGTAGTTAAGCCTTCGGCGCGCGGGGACCTGGAGATAGCTGACCTCATCACCGCCTCCATGACAATGGGCGAGCTTAAGGGGGAGCTGCTGGGCCGGGGCCGTGCCAGGCTCTGTTGCGAAGGCTGGCCGAGCCTTTGATGAAGAACGCATACGGACAGTATCTGCTTCAGTTGTTGGGCTGAATTTAAGTGTTTGAACGCAACTTACATTAATGAAAAAGACCCTATCCTTTTTGTTGGGCAGACCTCACCTGGTCCTTGATCCGTTTGACGTTTCCGCGCCCCAGACCCTTTACTTCGCATCCCAGCTCAAAATAGCGCCTTATATCGCTATCTTTAAGAATCCCAAAGCAGTCTATCACTGCAACCGGCTTGCCGGTCATCTCCAATAAGTTGTCGGCTGAAAGGTGCAGGTAATGTTCGTGCCGCACGGCAAACACCACGGCATCGGCCCCGCTTACGGCTTCCGTCATGTCTTTGCTGATTGTGAGCGCCTTCAGATTTTCCTGGTTTCGGAAAAACCTCGACCATGAATGGCCGGGGGCGGGGTATGTATCCTGTTTCTCAAATTCCCACCAGTGCTTGACATAGGGATCGTGGACAGAAATATCCGCCCCCATTTCGGAAAGCTTTCGAACAAGCATTTCCGAACCGCTGTAGCGGGTGTCTCCGACATCTTCCCTGTATGATGCACCGAAGACGGCGATCTTGCAGGCAGCCACGATCTTGCCCATATTTCGAAGAGCATCACGGACCAGGCGGGCGACATGAAGAGCTCTTGTATCGTTTATGTCGATAGCCTGTGGCGTTATCCTGAAGATATCGTCTTCGAACCCAAGAAGCGTCTGGTAAGCCCAGATCCCCAGTCCTCCGTCCTTTGGCAGGCAGTAGCCTCCTATTCCAGGTCCGGGAAATATGATGTTTGAATGCGTCGGCCGAACCTTTATCGCTTCTATGACCTTTAGCATGTCCACACCGTTGCGCTCCGCAAAAACGCTCCATTCATGAAGGAAAGCCAGAATCGTGGCGCGATAGGAATTCTCGACCACCTTGCAGGTTTCGCTCTCGATAGGGGTTTCCAGGACGGTCAGTGGGTATTCCTCCACGTTTAAAACGTCGGACAAAAAGGCCTGCACCCTTTGCCTGGATGGTTCGTTAACGCCGCTGCACACTCTCCAGAAGTCCCGAATAGAAGACACGTAATTCTTGCCCGGCATAACCCGTTCGAAGGAATGGGCCAGCAACGGCTCGGTTCCGATACCGCGGCTTTGGAAAGCCTTTTTGATTATGGGATATGCAACATACTGGGTCGTGCCCGGTGGAACAGTGGTTTCAATCAGGACCATGCATTCGGGGTGGATCTTCTCACCTATTATCTTTAAGCAATCCTCCAGGGCTGCAATATCGGCACGGCCCTGGCGAACGTTTCCGAGTGTCTCTTTCTGATAATCGCATT
>JBELAB010000319.1:0-4115 GCA_049509275.1 Syntrophobacteraceae bacterium
AATGAACCACTTCCCTCCGCCTTACGTCTATGTTGCAACCGCCCAAGCTCTGGACGACGAGATGAAACTGCGGATACGGCTACACAGAGAGCGCCGCAAAGATTTTTGGCAGACCATCGAATCGCCGATCGATCTTTCGGCCGCGCTGAATAGCCTCAAGGGCCAGAGGAAGCCTGTCCTGGTGGATTGCATAACGCTTTGGCTCAGCAACTTACTCTGTTCAGCACCCACTGAGGCCGAATTGGCCGTCGATGGAGTATGCGAGGCGATACAGGCCGTGGACTATCCCTTGGTGATAGTTTCCAATGAGGTAGGCGGAGGAATCGTGCCGGACAACTCGCTCGCACGAAAGTTCCGGGACCTTTCAGGATTAACCAACCAGAGGCTCGCTCGAATCTGCGCTTCGGTTTTCCTGGTTACAGCGGGTTTACCTTTGCGCCTGAAGTGATGGTGACTTTGTAAAAATCAGTTTTTTTGAAGTTATTGTGCAGCCACGCATGGGATAAAGCAAATGAGCTTGATGGGGCCGACAAAACCAACGCAGTTGGAAATTCTGAAAATCCTCAAGCAGAACGAGGGAAGCTTTGTATCCGGCGTGGGTCTTGCCGAAAGGCTCGCCATCAGCCGGCCAGGGGTCTGGAAGCATATAAACAGGCTCAAAGAGATGGGCTACGAGATCCAGAGCCGACCCAGGCTAGGCTACAGACTCGTAGCCGTGCCGGACTCACTTGCACATGGCGAGATCGTCCCAAATCTAAAAACTAAGTGGCTCGCGCATTCGTATCATTACCTCAGGACCATTGGCTCCACAAACGATTATGCTTTGCTCCTGGCTGTCGAGGGCGCCCTTCACGGGACCTTGGTGGTCGCAGAAGGACAAACAAAAGGGCGCGGCCGCCTCAGACGGCAATGGATATCATATCCCAACCGTGGGATTTATCTCTCGATCCTGCTCAGAAACCCTCTGCCGGTCCGCATTGCGCCCCAGTCAGCCTATATCGGAGCGCTTGCTCTTGTGAAGATGCTGCGCGAAGAATTCGGCATCACTGCCGCGATCAAGTGGCCGAACGACGTATTGATAAATGGGCGGAAAGTCGCCGGAATTCTGACCGAGACACAGTCAGACCAGGACTTCTCACGATTCAGCGTGATGGGAATAGGAATTAATGTAAATCACAGCAGGGAAGAAATGGGAGGACCTTTTCGATACCCTGCGACCTCGATAGCCATAGAAGTGGGGTTTGCCGTCAAAAGACAGAGAGTGCTTCTGGAATTTCTCAGCCAATTCGAGCGGGACTACGACCATTTCCTCCAAAAGGGGCTCTCGGTAATGATCCCCGAGTTTGAGGCACATTCGGAGGTCCTGGGCAAAATAATAACAGTGGTATGCGGAGACCGTGAAATTAAGGGGAAAGCGCAGGGATTCACTCCAGAGGGAGCGCTGCTGCTGCTCAGAGAAGATGGATCACAGGAAACTGTTTGGGCGGGAGATGTCTCGTACGTTGAAAGAGTGGTCTAATATTATTATTGATCTAAAAACTATGCGCCTCTGGCGCGCTCCATGGCTTCCTGCTTTCGCTTGCACTCTATGCACAGAGTCGTAACAGGCCTGGCGTTTAGTCGTTCTATTCCGATATCGTCGCCACATTCGTCGCATTGCCCGAAATGGCCTTCCTCGATCCTTTGCAGCGCCTCGCGTATCTTTATGATCAACCTTCGTTCACGGTCGCGGATGCGGAGGATGAAGTTTCTGTCCGACTCAAGGGTAGCGCGGTCGGTAGGATCAGGGAAGTTCTCCTCATTATCGGTCATCCCGGCAACTGTCTTTTCGGCTTCCGAATAGAGATCGTCGAGCCTCTTAAGAAGGACTTCCTTGAAATATGCTTGGGTCTCCTTATCCATATTCCAACTCCGCTGGCTGCTTTAAACATTATCGACTAACATAATCGCCATCAAGAGTAAAGGGGAATCGTAATTTCAGGGTCGCTAACCAGGCTCAAACAGACCGCTCTTTCCACCCGTTTTGAAAGTCAGGCGAGTATTGCGTATGGTCATTCCACGATCGATAGACTTACACATATCGTAGATGGTCAAAGCCGCATTTGTGACCGCAACGAGTGCTTCCATCTCGACACCGGTCCTGTCGTTGGTTTTGACATGCGAACTGATCCTGATCTCGCTCTTCGACTCATCGGGGAAGAAATCCACCTCGATGCCGGTCAACTGAAGCTGATGGCAAAGCGGAATAAGTTCCCAGGTCCTTTTGGCAGCCATTATCCCTGCAAGCCTCGCGGCCTCAAAGACATTTCCTTTATAGATATCCCCCGAACAAATGCGCCGTAGAGTCTCACCTGAGAGGCTGACAAAGGCCTCCGCCCGGGCTTCCCGTCGGGATGCCTCCTTCTCGCTTACGTCCACCATCCTCAGTCGGCCCTGCGAGTCGATATGAGTCAGTTCGCCGGTTGACATCTGTTTGCCTCAGTTCCCGTCTATGATCTGCACGAGCAGAATCAGGTCCCCGGGCGACGCCGCAGGCAAGACGGCATCACCTGCGCCTGCCACCCGAATCCTTGTTCCGTCCACGATTCCCACCGGAATCCACACCCGTAGCGAGCAGGTCTCTTCACACTCCCCGATCCCACCGCACAACTGGCATCCCGACCTCCTGGACCCGTTATTACAATGTCGGCAATAGACCATCCTCATATAACTGATTTCTTCGTGAAAGCCCCCGTTTTGAAGAGAGCTTCTCGAAATCTGCAAGTCGAACCTGAGGTCGCAGCCATGGGTGGTCCGGACCTGGCGCTTGCCTATCCCGAACAAGTCCTGAAATATCTCGTCGAATGAAGAGGCCTCGCCGCCTTCATTGTGAATGTCTGTCCAGGATGAGTCGGAGTAGTTCTTCCTCGACTTCCGGTAGCCGCGAACCCTATCGTATTTTCGACGTGCGGCAGGATCTTTAAGTATTTCATACGCCTTGCGGACATCCCGAAAACGTTCGGCCGCCATGGCATTGTCTGGATTTCGGTCCGGATGCAGCTTCATCGCCAGATAACGAAAAGCGCTACGTATCTCCTCAGAGGAAGCCCGGACCGAAATACCCAGGGTTTTATAGTAGCAGGGCTTTTTTCTGGCTTTTACTTGTGGTTCCAAGTGGCATCCTTGCGTTTTGCTGAATTGAAGTCCTAATTTTATTAGGAATGGAGCAATAAAACAAGAACCGAGTCATCTCCCTGAATGTGCTCATGGAACAACGGATGAGTACGAAATATCCATCGGCAGGGAGATCAGCCTGTGCGGAAAGCTCATCAGGCGGCTCAAACGCTCGATTCAAAAATGAGAGAAACAATACGGCATTTCAGTTGAATTGAGTTGAGATGAGGTCATACGAGGATTAACGGCATCCGGGGCACAATCACTCTAAGTCCCGGCCTGCCTGGGATCAAACAGGCCGGGATTTTATGAGTATCGGTTTAAATGATCCCTTTGGCTTCCAATTCTTTTAGAGCCGCAGGCCCACAGCCAAGGTATTTAAGATAGATGTATCCGTTATCATAGCCCACGGGGCGACAGACCCATTTTGTCCTCGGCGGTGTTTCGGTGGCCTTCCATTGTGACTGGGCGCAGACAATGGAGCCGTAAACCGGGTCCTGTACCGGGGTGAAAATGCCTCTATCCTGCCAGTTTTCATTATGCATCGTTTTCCAGGGCGAGACAATCTCGGCCACAACCGGAGTAATAGGGGCCAGGCGCCCACTCTTGGAGTACTCGATCGACTTATTGGTCAACTCTTCGCTCGTATACTGCGAGGTGAGCGGATCGATCATGGACTGGTACTTAAGCTGCCAGTCCCTCTGCGTAAAAGGAGCAAGCGATTTCCATCCGCCGGCCCCCCATTCATCCCACTTGCCCAGCATATCCACCAAAGCCTGCCACATTTCCAGGCGCAGTCCCCCCAGAAAGACACCCCCATCTTTGGTCGGGTAAAACCCATAGAGCCACAGGCAGGCATCCAGGTTCCCAAATCGTTCGTTGACGACCTGCTGGTCGGCATACCAGTGAAGGGCATAGTCATTGAATCTTTCGTAGGCTTCCGGAGTCGCCACATCGATTGC
>JBELAB010000032.1:0-12765 GCA_049509275.1 Syntrophobacteraceae bacterium
CAGGTCCGGGCCTGGCATTCCTAACATGGTTAAATGCTTCAAGTCCGGGCACGATCTTTCGTGAGTGCCCAGTCACTTCCCCGCTCTTTTCGATTACTTCAATCTTGAACGCAAACTAGTATAAACAGGGATTTCGCATTCTTTGTGCTCTTCGTGATGTGAATTAAATCTTCGTGCTCTCGTGATCGGAAAAAGCTGCAAAAGGCGATTTGGACACGAAGTTCACGAAGGATGCGGAGCATGGTCCGGACAGGGAGGTTCACGAAGAAAAGCCCTTTAAATGTACGCCACCCCTGCGATCCCCGGATCGGGTCGGGAGCAGGCGCCGGGGTCCGGAAGGCGAGGCGGGCACGAAAAACGTGTCCCACTGCAAAGACTTAAAATGCCCCCGCCCCCTTTTTTAAACCGGGGCGGGAGGGGATTTTCAGCAGGCCTTTTCCAGCTTTACGGCACAGACCTTGTACTCGGGAATTCCGGCTATCGGGTCACAGGCAGGGTTCGTAAGCATGTTCGCGCTGGCTTCAACGTAATGGAACGGCATGAATACCAGCCCCTTATTGACCCGGGTAGTCACTTCCGCCCTGGCTGTAATCTCACCGCGCCTGGAGATCACACGGATCGGTTCGCCCCGCCGGACGTCCAGGTCATGGGCATCCTGCGGATTTATTTCAAGAAACCCTTCCGGGGCTTCCCCTTCGAGGGTCGGCGACTCGCGCGTCATCGTACCGGTATGGTACTGGGCGGAAACGCGCCCGGTGCTTAGCCAGAAAGGATATTGCTCGTCCACCACTTCCGCCGGCGGCTTATACTCTACTGCGTGGAAGAGGCCAAGACCTCTCGAAAATTTTCCCGAATGAAGGAACGGGGTCCCGGGATGCTCGGTGTTGGGACAGGGCCAGCAAAGGCCGTCTCCTTCCAGCCGGTCGAAATTGATGCCGCCATAGGAGGGCGTCACCCTTGCGATTTCTTCCATTATCTCGGCTGGCGATCCGTACTGCATCGGAAAGCCGAACCGGTTCGAGACTTCCTGGAGGATCTCCCAGTCCGCGCGGGCCTCGCCCAGGGGATTTATCGCCCGGCGCACCCGCTGGACGCGCCTTTCGGTATTTGAGAAGGTGCCGTCCTTTTCCGCAAACGAGGCCCCCGGCAGCACGACGTGGGCCAGTTGGGCCGTGGGCGTTAGAAAGATGTCCTGCACCACCAGGAGTTCGGCGCAGCCCAGGGCTTTTTCCACGTGATGCACGTCCGGGTCGCTCACCATCGGGTTTTCACCGACAACATAGAGCGCCTTGACCGACCCGTCGCTCAGCCCTCCCAAAACTTTCGGAATGGTCAGGCCGATCTTGTCGGAGAGCTTCACATTCCAGGCTGCCTCGAATTTTTCCTTGTTTGCCGGAACGTTTACCGCCTGGTAGCCGGTGTAGACGTTGGGCAGGCCGCCCATATCGCAGGCGCCCTGGACATTGTTCTGGCCCCTGAGCGGGTTTACGCCGGTCGAGGGCCGGCCGATGTGGCCCGTCAGCATGGCGAGGTTTGCCAGGGTCTTTACGTTGTCTACGCCTGTGGTGTGCTGGGTGATGCCCATGCAGTAGACGATCGAGCCGGATTTTGCGTTTGCGTACCAGTCGGCGATAGTGACGATATCTTCAACCGATACGCCGCTGATCTCAGATGCGCGCTCGGGCGGGTATTGTTCGATCATTTTGCGGAAATCTTCGAAGCCTTCGGTCCGCTCGGCTACGAAGTCCTGCTTGTGCCATCCCTTCGAGATGATGACGTTCATGATCCCGTTCAAAAGCGCCACGTCGGTGCCGAGATTTTGCCGGACGAAGAGGTCGGCCTTAAGCACCAGCTGAATTCTTCGCGGGTCGATGACGATCACTTTCGCCCCTTTTTGCTTTGCGCGAAAGATCCGCGTAGCCACCAGGGGATGTGAGGAGGTCGTATTCGACCCGATCACTATTATGCAGTCAGCGTCTTCCAGTTCGGCGATCGAGTTGGTCATCGCGCCGCTTCCGAATGCCGCGGCAAGACCTGCCACGGTTGAGGAGTGTCAAAGCCTTGCGCAGTGGTCGACGTTATTCGTTCCCACCGCGGCCCGCGCAAATTTCTGAACGAGGTAGTTTTCCTCGTTGGTCACCTTGGCGGAGGTTAGAAAAGCGACAGAATCGCTGCCGTTGGCGTCCCTGATCTCCCGCAGTCGGGTAGCGGTAAAGTCCAGGGCCTCGTCCCATGACACCGGCGTAAGCGCCCCGTTTTTCCGCATCAGCGGATGGGTAAGGCGCTTTGGGCTGTGAACGAACTCGTGAATATTCCAGCCTTTGATGCAGAGCTTTCCCTCGTTCAACGGGCTGGTTTTGCAGGGGATAGTGCCCACCACGCGGCCTTCGAGGACTTCCAAATATAGCCCGCAACCGCAGCCGCAGTAAGTGCAGGTGGTCAATACTGTCCGGTAATCCATTAGCGGCTCCTCTCAGTGGTTGGAAGCTTCACCGAGAATGTTAAGAGAAGGCTTGGTCGTATCGCCGAAACCCGGCCGGAACTGATATTCCTGGTCAACTATGTCGGCCATCTTCTTGTAGAGCGTCCTCAAGGGAATATCCGCCGGGCATGCCTGGCTGCACAAGCCGCAGTCTATGCACCTGCCCGCCATGTGAAGTGCGCGGGTCAGGTGGAAAATCGGGCTTTCAGGCGGCAGGGTGCCGATATCGAGCAGGTTTCGGCCTCCCAGCGTGCACTCGGAACAGTAGCACATAGGGCAGATGTCCCGGCATCCGTAGCATTTAACGCATTTGGCGAACTCGCCGAGCCAGCTTTGAAAACGTTCGTCGAGGCCGATCTCATCAATCCGCGCAACGCTTTCGAACTGCCGGGCTTCAGCATGTTGCCCGGCAACGCAGTCATCGGGGAAAGGCTTCATGCACTCGCAGGCGTCGGCCAGTTCCTGCGGGCAGACCATACCGACGGAGACGACCTTTTCGGCGTCAAGCTGGTTCGAGCCGAAAAGCATCTTCAAACCGCGCTCGTCGCAGCCCCGGCTGAGCACCCCGAAGGTTTTGTCCGGATATTGGCGGGCGATCCTCATGAGCAGCTTGTTCAGGGGATAGCGGCTGTCTCCGGGCTCCTTCCGATCGCCGAGCACCAACCCTTCGAGGTCGGCCCCGTCGGTGAAAAGGTGCGGTCCAACATGCCCGTTAAATTCTCTAAGGCCGAGGAAACCTTCGATCCTGCCGGAATCGAAAAGCCGCCTGACCTCTATTTTGATCTGGTCGATCATAAAGAGCCTTTCATCTTTGCGGCATGGTGGGCACGATGAACCTGTGCCTACCCTATAAGCTGTTCTGCCGTCAATCGTGACCCCGGCGAAGCCGGGGTTCAGTTTTAACCCACCGGAAAGACGCTGTATCCCGGCTTTCCGACAGCTTTTTCGGATCTAAATCATGCCACCAGCCTCAGCGGCGAAGGGCCGAGGGCCTTGATTTCTTCGCTGAATTCGGTGGCGACCCGGACAAAGGTTGGCGCCTCCGCCGAAGAGAGCCACTCAACCCTCAACCTGCCCGGGTCGATCCCGGCAAAGGCGAGCAGCTTCTTAAGAACGGCAACCCTTTTTGACGCCGAGTAATTGCCTTCCAGGTAATGACATTCCCCCAGGTGGCACCCGATCACCATGACCCCGTCGGCGCCCTTGGAAAGCGCGCGAAGGATCAGGTCGGGACTCACCATACCCGAGCACATCATACGAACGATGCGCAGATTGGGTGGATACTGCGAACGACTAACCCCAGCCAGGTCAGCAGCCGCATACGCTCACCAGGTGCAGAGGAACCCGACAATCTTCGGATTGAAATCATCGGACATGGTATAAAAATCCTTTCTGTCGTTCCAAATCGTAAATCATTAAAGCATCAAGGCCGCATCTACCTGCGCCTCGAGCTGTTTTCTCGTAAACCCAAGGATCACGATACCGCCCTTGGGGCATGTCGCGGCGCAAACGCCACAACCTTTGCAAAGAATGTTGTCGGATCTGTTTCTCTTTCGCTTCTGCCCGTCCTGCTCGTACTCCTCCAGACGGAGGGCGCCGTAGGGACACTGGTCGACGCAGTAGCCGCACCCGTCGCACTTCTCGGTCACCTTCGACACCAGTGCGCTGAACTGCAGCTTGCTCTTGGAAAGAATCGTATTGGCCCTCGATGCTGCCCCCAGGCCCTGCGCCTGCGCCTCAGGCACCGTCGCCGGGTATCTTGCCGTTCCGGCGAGAAAAATGCCGTCGGTTGCAAAATCGAGGGGCCGAAGCTTCGCGTGTGCTTCAAGGAAGAAATTATTCTGGTCGACCGGGACGCGCATGTAATTGGCGATTGTGGGAGAGTCGGCCGGGGCGACCAGCGGGGTCGAAAGCACCACCAGGTCGCAGGGTATATCGACGGTCATGCCGGTGAGCGGCTGATAAAGCACGACTTTCCCCTCTTGAACCACCGGGGGTGTCGCAACGTCGTAGACATCGAATTTGACGCCCTTACCGCGTGATTCCCAAAGCAGCCTTTCGTTTGCCGTGCCATACATCTGGATGTCGCGGTAGAGGATATGGACCTCAGCCTCGGGATTCAGTTCCTTTATGTAGAGACTGTTCTTTACGGCGGTAAGACAGCAGATCCGCGAGCAGTAGGTCCGCTCGGGAGAGCGGGCCCCGGCGCACTGGATCATGACAACTTTTTTCGCGCTGAACTTGCCGTCCCGCATCAGCTCTTCGAGTTCGACCTGGGTGATGACAGTCGAGCCGTTATAGCCGAAGAGACCTTCGGCATTAAGCGGTACGGCCCCTGTCGCGACAACGATAGACCCTACAGTTTCATTTGTTTCCCCGCCGTCTTTGCCTTTGAGAGTTACTTCGAAATTTCCGACCACGCCGCCGACGCCGGTAAGCTCGGTTTCCAGGCGCAGATCTATATTCGGATGGCTCTTTGCCTTCTCGATCATTTCGGCCAGAATGTCGGCCGGCTTTTCGCCGGATGGGCCGATCCTGTTTACACGTTTGAGGAGTCCGCCGGGCTCGGATTCCCTTTCCACCAGGATCACCCCGACCCCCATATCGGCAAGGACCGATGCGGCTGAAAGACCCGCCACGCCGGCGCCAAGGACCATCGCCCTCTTTATCAGCGAAGTTTCGATATCTTCCTGCGGCTCCAGAAGTCCGGCCTTGGCAACCGCCATACGGATGAGGTCCATGGCTTTGAGCTGCGCATCCGGACGCTCCTGCATGTGCACCCAGGAACACTGGTCTCGGATGTTTGCCATTTCAAAGAGATACTGGTTCAGGCCGGCCTCTTCGCAGGCGCTCTTGAAAAGAGGCATATGGGTCCTGGGGGAGCAGGACGCGACGACCACTCTGGTCAGCTTGTGGTTCTTGATGCCCGATTTTATTTCGCCTATCCCTGATTCGGAGCACGTGTAGAGATTATTTTTCGTAAAGACCACGTTCGGCAGTCCTGCCGCGTATTTAGTAAGGGCTTCGCAATCGAGGTACCCGGCTATATTCGAACCGCAGTGGCAGACGAACACACCTATCCGGGGTTCAGCCAGATTCACGCTCTCGCCATTTACACTCATCTGCTCTTTCTCCTTCAGGATGCGAGGCGCGTCGCCTCGGGACCCGCTAGAGCCTGCGCCGCTCTGGCCGCAGCGCTGCTTGCCTGCGCCACGGATTCCGGGATATCCATCGGACCCTGAGCGCACCCGCATGTGAATACGCCCGGACGGGAAGTATCCAGCGGCGGTACGGTCTTGGTCTTGTAAAATCCAAAATCGGTAAGCGGAATATCCAACATCTTCGAAAACTTCAAAGTCGCGGGGCCGGGCTCGCACGCGGTTGCCAGCACCACCAGGTCAACCTCCATGCTCCGCACTTTGCGCGACATGGTATCCTCAAACCAGAGAACGGGGCTGTGGTCGGCCTTTTCCGAAACTTCCGCAACCCTGCTCCGAACGAACGTGATGCCGGCATTGGCGGCTCGGTTGTGGTACTCCTCGAAACCCTTGCCGACCGCGCGAATGTCCATCCCGAAGATATATATTTCCGCTCTGGGGTCGTGCTCGCGCGCTATCAGCGCACCCTTGATCGCGTGCATGCAGCAGAACCCCGAGCAGTACTTGTTGAATCGCTTGTCGCGGGAGCCCACGCACTGGATGAATGCGAGGCGGTGAGCCGTTTCCATCGACTCGCTTTTTTGCCTGGCGCCGTCGAGCTTTTCCTTAACGGGAAGAAAGAGCTTGAACGCCTTTGCCCAAAGATCGTATTGTTCGCCGGTAAGCTCGCCGTCATCATACTTTTTTATGAAGTCGGCAGAACTCATCTCAGATGGTTTCTCGAATTTTTCAAGCTCGCGAAGGCCCTTTTGGACGGCCTTTTCAAGCTCGGGCAAACTGTCTTTCACGGAGAGGTCGGACAGCCGGTAGAGATGGCCGTGGGTCGGGCCGCTCGCGGAAAGGAATCGTTCGAATTCAAGGGCCGTGACGACGTTCGGCAGCCGTCCGTAGCCATATTCGGGGATCTTTCTCGCGTCAAAGAGCTCATAGCCGGTCGCAAGGATGATGGCCCCGACGTCCAGGTTTATGATCTCCTCTTCCTGCTTGTAGTCGATCGCTCCAGCCTGGCAGACCTTGGCGCAGACACCGCATTTCTTTCCTTCCTGGAAATTGCGGCACACGGTCGCATCTATGGTGTATGCGGAAGGAATCCCCTGTGGAAAATACTTGTATATGGCCTTGGACTTCGCCTTGCCCATGTTGTATGCATCGATGGTCGACGTCGGGCACTTCTCGGCGCAGCTTCCGCAGCCGGTGCATTTGCTCTCATTGACGTAGCGGGGCTTCTTTCGGACCGTGACCTGGAAATTGCCCACATCGCCCGTCACCTTCTCCACTTCCGAGTACGCCAGGAGCCTAATTTTGGGATGCCGACCGACATCCATGAGCTTTGGCCCGAGAATTCAGAGGGCGCAGTCGTTGGTCGGAAAAGTTTTGTCCAACTGGGCCATTTTCCCGCCGATAGTTGGCAGCCTTTCGACCAGGTGCACCTGAAACCCCATTTCGGCCAGGTCCAAGGAAGCCTGCATGCCTGCAATGCCTCCGCCTATGACAAGCACATCCCGATTCACGAACGTGATCTCCTTTAGAGGTTTAACCGCTTACTCGATGTGGCTTAAAACAAACGAATACAAATCGGCTATTTTCAGAGTAATGTCCGTATTCTGCTCGGCGCAGGAAAGATGAATCCCGCACTTCGGACAAGCCGTTATAAGTGTCGTGGCGCCGGTCTCCACGGCTTCCGTGAGCCGGGTGAGCTGCATCGACTTCGAGCAGTTCGAGCACTCGATCCAGGCGCTTGTGCCGCAGCAGACCGAATTTTCCCGGTTGAGCGGCATCTCTTCGAGCTTGAGGCCCGGAATGAGCTTTAAAATATCGCGCGGCGGCTCGTAGATTCCCGCCCTTCTGCCGAGTCTGCAAGGGTCCTGATAGGTTACCGTGCTATTGCCGTTTTCGGCCGGCTTGAATGTAAGTCCAGCCACCGGGAGCTCGCGCGCAAAAAACTCGGAAACATGGAGCACCTCGAAGGGCAGTTCGCCAAAATATTTCGGAATTTCGGTTTTGAAGGTCGTGTATCCTTCCGGACAACTGAACAGGACCGTCTTTGCGCCCACCCCGGAGATCATCTCCAGGTTGAGGGAGGCGAGCTTCCGGAAATTGGCCTCGTTTCCGCTCCAAAGGGCGTCGTGGCCGCAGCAGCGCTCATCGTCGCTAATGGCCGGCTCGATTCCGATCCGGTTGAGAAGCTTCAAAACACTGGTTGCCGTTTCCAGGGAGCCGTGCCCGTACTTGAGCGCCGCGTCGAAATAGGGCGCGCATCCTACAAAGTAGAGATGGTCGCCTTTGGCATGGAATTTTCCCGCCTCTTTTGCCCAGTCGGTGCGCTTCTGGCTGATATTTCTCGTCTGGAGGGAGGAAATCGCCTGCAATGTGCCGTGATGGGTAAGTTGAGGGACATTTTCTTCTTTTCTGGCGAGTTCACGGAATTCGCGGGTAAATTCCGGAAAATCGATCTCCGCGGGACAACGCGAACTGCACCGGGAGCAAGTCAGGCATGCCCACAGCTCTTTGGAGTGGAGGACCGTTTCGTCGCGGTCCATCAGCACCCGCTTGATCATCTGCCGCGGGGAAAACTCGGGAAGCTCCCGGCTTACCGGGCAGCTTCCGGTGCAGACGCCGCATTCCATGCAATAATCAACCTGTTCCCTGCTGATCTTCATAGCTAGTTCCATTCAGGGTTATTAAATGAACCCGACCGGCGCCGAATTGTTGTCTTTAACAAATTACCCCGCAGCGGCATTCAGTTCCTCAGGCGCGTCTTTCCGGGCCAGCGGGTTCGGTCCCAAATCCTTTAGCAACTGGGTAAAGGACCGAATCTCTTGTGCGAAAATATTTCCTTCGGAGGCCGAAATCCACTTCAGCTTCAGATAGCGTTCGTCAACGCCGAGTATTTTCAGGATTTTGTGCACTTCCTCAATGACCACCTCGCATTTTTCATTACCTCCCAGGTAATGGCAGTCACCGATGTGTCAGCCGGAGACCATCACCCCGTCGGCCCCCACCTCGAAAGCGTTCAGCAAAAACCCGTTGTTCATCCTTCCGGAGCACATCAGGCGTACGAGCCGAACGTTGGTCGGATACTGCATCCTTGCCACTCCGGCCAGGTCTGCACCGGCGTAGGCGCACCAGTTACACACAAACGCGAGGATCTTGGGTTCGAATAAATCGGACATCGACATTCCTTATAATGCCTGGATCACTGCATTGATCTGATTGTCGCGGAAGTGGGCAAGCGATGCGGCGCCGGTCGGACAGGCGGCGTTGCACGCGCCGCAGCCGGTGCAGAGCGCCTGGGTAACCATGGCCTGCCTCTTTCCGTTTTCCAGTTGTACGACCTTTATCGCATCGAATAGACAGGTCTGCTCGCACTCGCCGCACGCCCTGCAAAGCGCCGGATCGACCTGCGTAATGACCCCCTCGGCAACTATCTCCTTCTGCGAGAGTATCGTCGCCGCCCGCGAGACCGCGCCGCGCGCCTGTGCTATCGATTCGTTGGCGAACTTCGGCCCCTGGGCAAGACCGCAGAGGAAGAAGCCGGCCGTGGCGAAATCGAGCGGCCGCAGCTTGAGGTGGGCTTCTAGGAAAAAACCGTCCTGGTCGAGCGGCAAACGCAGGGTCTCGGCCAGCTTGGCCGTAGTCTCCGATGGGCGGATCGCGGCGCTCAAAACGAGGAGATCGGATTTAACGGTGACCGGCCTCAGCAGTTGCGCATCCTCGAAGGTGACCTCCAGCCCACCGCCGTTTTGCTCGACGATCGGCTTTTTGTCTTCTTCGTAGCGGAAAAACCGCACCCCGCGCCGCCTTGCTTCCTGGTAAGCCAGTTCCTTCAACCCGAATGTCCTTATGTCGCGGTAGAGCACCGAGATGTTCGCGCCCGGGTTGATTTCCTTGAGTTTTATGCTGTTCTTTACGGCCGAGGTACAGCAGACCCGGCTGCAGTAGGAATTCTCCGGCTCTCGGGACCCGACGCACTGGATCATGGTGACGTTCAAAAGATTTTTTACGGCGGATGGGTCTTCCACGAGCAGCTTTTCGAACTCTTTCTGGGTCAGCACCCTCTTGTCCTGCCCGTAGAGGTATTCGGTCGGCTTGTACTCCCGGCCTCCCGTAGCCACGATCCCGACACCGTGGGAAACCTCGACCTCTTTTCCGCCAACCGAAAGGATCGTCGAGAAGTTTCCGCAGGCTCCCTTAATCGATACTACCTCCGCTTCCTTGTGGACCGTTATGAGCTCGTTCGATTCAACCTTCCGGATAAGCTCTTCGACATACTTGGCCGGCTCGGCCCCGTCCTCGGTATAAAACAGGTTTCTGGCGTTTCCGCCAAGATCTGCCGTCTTTTCGACCAGAACGGCCGGGAAGCCCTGTTCGGCAACGGAGAGCGCGGCGGTAAGCCCTGCAAGTCCGCCGCCGATTACCAGCGCCTTCTGGACGACCTGGTAGGAGTAGTCATACAGGGGCTCGAGCAGGCTCACCCTGGATACCGCCATGCGCACGAGGTCTTTTGCCTTCTCGGTTGCCAGGCCGTGTTCGCTCTGATGCACCCACGAGTCCTGCTCGCGGATATTGGCAAGCTCGAAAAGATAGGGATTTAGACCGGCTTCCCTGAGCGTGTTCCTGAAAAGCGGCTCATGGGTCCTGGGAGTGCACGACGCTACGATGAACCGGTTCAGCTTGTGCTCCTGGATTGCCCTCCTGATCTCTTTTTGCTGGTCGGTCGAACAGGCAAACATCGGGTGAAAAGCGTATTCCACGCCTGGAAGCGTTTTTGCGTATTCCACGACCGCTTCCACGTCCACCGTGCCGGCGATGTTTATGCCGCAGTGGCAGACGAAAATGCCCACCCTGGGTTTTTCGCCCCTTACGTCCCGCTCCTCGTACTTCGGCGGGGGTTCGATCAGGGACCCCCTTGCCTCGGATAGAAGCGCGGTTGCGCAGCCCGACGCGCTGCTTCCCTGCTGCACTGAATCGGGGATGTCCTTTGGCTCCTGGGAAACGCCGCAGACAAAGACCCCCGGCTGTGAGGTCGCAACGAGGTCCATCCCGTCGGTCTTGGTAAAGCCGTAGGCGTTAAGCTCCACGCCCAGTTTACGCGCCAGTTCGGCTGTAGAGGGATTTGCGCAGAGGCCGACCGAAAGGACGATCATGTCGAACTCTTCTTCGCGTATGACATTTTGCGCATCCGAGTACCCGACCAGCAGCCGGTCGGTTTCCGGCACCGGGACGATTCTCGATATCATCGACCGGACGTAGCGGACCCCGGTTTCATCGCGGGCGCGCTCGTAGAATCGATCGAAGCCTTTTCCCTGGGCGCGTATGTCGATGTAGAAAATGGTCGTGTCGATATCGGCTTCGTGCTCCTTGGTGATCATCGCCTGCTTGGTCGCATACATACAGCAGACAGAGGAGCAGTAATCCTGGCCGATTGCGCTGTCGCGCGAGCCGAAACACTGGATCCATGCGATCCGGTTGGGCTTCGTTCCGTCGGACAGGCGCTGTATGTGGCCTTCAAAAGGCCCGGCGGCGGAGAGTATCCGCTCGTATTCCAGGCTGGTAACCACGTTCGGCCATCTGCCGTAGCCGTATTCAGGCTTGCGGTGCGGATCGAAAGGAACGAAGCCGGGCGAGAAAATGACAGCGCCGACGCTTATCTCCAGCTCTTCGGGCTGCTCGTCGTGATCGATAGCCTTTGCAAGACATGCCTCGACACACTGGTAGCATTCGCAACAGATGCCGCAGCTAAGACAGCGCGCCGCTTCGGCCCTCACCTGCTCTTCGGTGAACCCTAACTGCACTTCTTCGAAATTGCCGGTGCGGATCTGCGGAGAAACAACAGGCATACGCGCGCGCGGCATTTTGTCATAGCCTTCGGTCGAGACTTCCTGGACCGCCTGCCATTCCTTTTCACGCCCGGCGCTTAGATCTTCCCCCCGGATGTATCGGCCAATCGAAATTGCCGCCTGCTTGCCGGCGGCAATTGCTTCGATTACCGTCCTTGGGCCGGTCACCGCATCCCCGCCCGCAAAAATGTCAGCGTCGTGGGTCTGCAGGGTGAGCGGGTCGATTCTCATCGTACCCCAATCGGTAAGCTGGCAGGCGCACTCTTCGGTAAGACACGCCCAGTCGGATTCCTGGCCGATGGCCGGAACGACGGCGTCCACTTCCATGATGAACTCGGACCCCACAACGGCCACCGGCCGCCTTCGTCCGCTGGCATCCGGCTCTCCGAGTTCCATCCTCACGCATTCAAGAGCCTTTACCCGCCCATTTTCCCCGATAATTCGCCCAGGGTTGGTCAGGGTCATGATCTCGATGCCTTCTTCGCGGCACTCGTGGATCTCTTCCTCGTTGGCGGGCATTTCCTTCTCGCTTCTGCGATAGATGATGAAAGGCTTTGTCGATCCGTTGCGAAGGGCCGTTCGCACCGTGTCCATGGCAACGTTCCCGCCGCCTATTACCGCGACGCGATCGCCAAGGGGGACCTTTTTGCCAAGATTTATGTCTCTTAAATATTCAACGCCGGGGACCACCCCTTCCAGCTCTTCGCCCGGGATGCCGAGCGCTTTGCATTCCTGGGCGCCTATGCCCATAAAGAAGGCCTTGTACCCCTGGTCTCTCAACTGAGAGATGGTGAAGTCTTTGCCGATCTCCACCCCGGTTTTGAACTCAACGCCCATATCCCGGATTACCTGGATTTCGGCTTCGATCGTGTTTTTCGGGAGTCTGTAGGAAGGAATGCCAACGCTCAGCATTCCTCCGAGTATCGGAAGCTTTTCAAAAACCGTTACCTGGTAACCTTCTACCGCCAGGTAATAGGCGCACGATAAGCCCGCCGGACCCGAACCGATGATTGCGACCTTCTCGTCGCGTTTTTCTTTTATTTCCGGAACAAACCTGGTTTCGGAGCTCAAATCCATATCTGCCAGAAAGCGCTTGATCGAATCGATCGCCACCGGCTCGTCAACTTCGCCTCTCATGCAGGCGGTCTCGCAGGGATGATGGCAGACCCGGCCGCAGATTGCCGGCAGGGGGTTTTCTTCCTTGATAAGCTTTAAGGCCTCCTGGTACTTGCCCTGAGCAGTCAAGGCCACATACCCCTGGACCGAAATGTGCGCAGGGCAGGTC
>JBELAB010000320.1:0-4109 GCA_049509275.1 Syntrophobacteraceae bacterium
GCCCTGGGCGAAGATACGATTGTGGTGATGCCGGCCGGATGCTGGTCCACCTTGATCGGTATCTACCCCTACACCTGTCTGACCGTGCCGGTGGTCTCGGTCGCTTTTGCATCCACAGCGGCCGTCGCAGCCGGTGTCAAAGCCGGTTTGAGTATTCAGGGTAACGACCATACAACGGTCCTGGCCTGGGCGGGTGACGGCGGTACCTTTGATATTGGCTTGCAGGCCCTTTCCGGCGCAGCGGAACGAAACGAGGACATCCTTTTTATTTGCTACGACAATGAAGCTTACATGAACACGGGTATCCAACGCTCCTCTGCAACACCGGCCGGAGCGTGGACCACCACCACACCCGACTCAGCCCCGAAGGAGCAGAAAAAGAAAAACATCGTAGAAATCCTGGCGGCTCACCGTATCCCCTATGCAGCTACTGTCAACATCGGTGCACCGGAGGATCTAAACGACAAGCTCAAGAAAGCCAAGGACATCAGGGGCGCACGATTTATCCATTTGTTTGCTCCATGCCCGACCGGTTGGGGGCACGCGTCTGAATTGACTATTGAGATTGCCAGACAGGCGGTCAAAAGCCGCGTATTTCCGCTTTATGAAGTGTTCGACGGCGAAATCTGGCAGTTAAGTCCCATGGCCGACAAGATAGGTGTGGATGCGTATTTAAAATATCAGCGCCGGTTCAAAAAAATGTCGGCTGAGGACTGTCTGCACTTTCAAATGCAGGTGGACGAAGAGTGGCAGCGCCTGTTGAATAAATGCCGGCCCAAAAACTATACGGCACACAGGCAGGGTGTACACACGGGATGAGTCACATTCACCGTGAAGACCTCCCGAATGAGTGGAAAATCCACAGAAGGAGGAAAGTGACATGTCAGAAAATAGCGTCGGTATCAACTTGAGAAAGAAATAGTCTTAGGGAAATTTCCGGTCGACTCGGAACACGCGTACAACTCTACACCGCAGGGTTCTCCTGTCCCGGAGAAGCCTTAGTTCCTTCTTTCACAAAAGCGCACGGTTTTGCAAGTCTTGAGCTAAAGTAAAGCTTACCGCCCTCCCAGTTGGCACGTTACGGAGATTCATTACTGATTAATAAAACATGGGCGCTTCTTCCCGATGTCAAGTATCCGGCCGGCCGAAAAAAGCATTGACTATTTTTTCACAAAGCGGGATAAATCAATGCTTAGGCGGAGCATGTGCTTTTCGCCGTGGGCTCAATGCTGAAAGGCTTCCTGAGGTGAGCGCTGTTTGACCTGCAACGTTAGTGGGGAGAAAAATTATGGTTGAAATTCGATTTCATGGACGAGGAGGCCAGGGGGCCGTGACCTCTGCCGAACTTACGGCCCTGGCGGCAATCGAAGAAGGGAAGTATGCTCAGGCATTTCCAAGCTTCGGCCCGGAACGGCGTGGC
This sequence comes from Syntrophobacteraceae bacterium, assembly GCA_049509275.1. Lineage (GTDB taxonomy): Bacteria > Desulfobacterota > Syntrophobacteria > Syntrophobacterales > Syntrophobacteraceae > SbD1. The sequence continues at coordinate 1,421 of JBELAB010000320.1, forward strand.
GCCCCGGTTATGGCGTTCGTCCGGGTGAGTGAAACCCCGATCGTTACTCGGGAAAAAGTGTATGAACCGAGCATTGTCATCGTCCTGGACCCCACGCTCCTCAAGATCGTCAATGTTGAAGCGGGACTGAAAAAAGGTGGGGTTGTAATTCTGAATACCTCGAAGAGTGCGGAACAGGTCCGCAAGGAGACCGGCATAAAGGCCAGGCTCGCCACTGTGGACGCTTCCAAGATTGCCATGGAAACCATGCGTGTTCCCATCACCAACACTACCATGTTAGGTGCTCTTGTCAAAGCCTCAGGGATTGTTCAGTTGAGCGGTTTGCAACATCCGATCAAGCACCGCTTTGGACCCATCGCCGAGAAGAACATTAACGCATGTGCCCGCGCATTCGAAGAAACCAAGGTAGCGGAGGGATAACAGTGGCTAAAGAGACTGGAATCAAGAGTTGGAGAGAATTGAATTTCGGGATCGCCATTACAACTCCCGGAAACGCAGCGGAGCTCAAAACCGGAGACTGGCGGTCCATGCGGCCCGAAACCGACCGCGAGAAGTGCACCAAGTGCGGCCAGTGCTATATTTTCTGCCCTGATATGGTTTACAGCAAGGACGCCGAGGGCTACTACCCTCAGAACTACTATTGGTGCAAGGGTTGCGGCATTTGCGCCAAGGAATGCCCTGTTGACGCCATCACGATGATTCAGGAGGTCGACTAACATGTCCAAACCTATTGGTATTGAAGTCTCGATCGCTGTTGCCGAAGCGGTAGGACTGTGTGATGTCGATGTTGTTGCGGCTTATCCGATCACTCCTCAGACGCACATAGTCGAGCACCTATCCGAACTTGTAGCCGACGGCCACCTGGATGCCGATTTCGTTCCCGTCGAATCCGAACACAGTGCAATGAGCGCCTGCATCGGTTCTTCGGCGGCAGGAGCGCGTACCTTTACTTCCACCTGCTCCCAGGGCTACGCCCTGATGTCGGAGCTTTGCTATATCGCCTCGGCACTGCGGTTGCCGATCGTAATGGCCGTTGCAAACCGTGCGCTGAGCGCACCGATCAATATCTGGAACGACCATGCCGATCTGATGTACGCAAGGGATACCGGCTGGATTCAGCTCATCGCGGAAAATGGACAGGAAGCCGTCGATATGTCCGTTCTGGCTTTCCGCATCGGTGAAGACAAAAGGGTATGCCTGCCCGTACAGGTGAACCTGGACGGCTTTACGATGAGCCACGTAATCGAACCGGTCGCCATGCCCGATGAAAAAGAAGTCAAGAAATTTTTGCCGCCTTTCAGGCCGGCGCTCCGTCTTGACCCAGCCAATCCTGTAACTTTTGGCGCCGTGGGTATGCCCGATGTTTACACCGAAGCCCGCAAGGCCCAGGATGAGGCGCTCAAGGCGACAAAACCCGTGATCCAGGCAATCTTCAACGATTTTGCCAAACAGTTCGGACGTCAGTACAAACTGATCGAAACCTATAAGACTGAAGACGCCGATACCATTATCGTCGCGATAGGCAGCATCGCCCAGACCGCCATGACTGCAATCGACGGGATGCGGGCAAAAGGCAAGAAGGTCGGGATCGCACGCATCCGCGTTTTCAGGCCTTTCCCCGCAGCGGAGCTTTTCGAGGCGATCAAGGGAGCGAAGAACCTGGTGCTCCTCGACAGGGTCTCCTCCTTTGCAGGTGGAGAAATATCGGGGCCCGTCGCCCTCGAGATCAAGTCCGTCCTGTTCGACAAGAAGCATTTCCCGAAGGTGGGGAACTTCCTGGTTGGCCTGGGCGGCCGTGACGTGACGGGGCAGAACTTCGAGGAAATGGTCGAAAGAGTGGCCTCCGCCAAAAATGGTGACCTTCCAGCCTACGAATTCATCAATGTGAGGGAATAAATGGGAATCGCATCTGAGGCTCTAAAGAATTTCAAGGGGTTTAACCTCAAGAATATGCCCGAGGTGGAACCCGTGTCACCCGGTCATCGCGCGTGCCAGGGCTGCGGAGAGGTACTGGCTTTGCGGCAGGCAATGAAAGCAATCGGAACCAACACTGTCGTATGCAGCGCTACCGGGTGCATGGAAATTATCACATCTCCTTATCCGCAGTCCGCGTGGCGGGTACCCTGGATTCACGTGGCATTTGAAAATGCCGCTGCTGTTGTAAGCGGCGCGGAAGCCGCTTATAAAGCAATGAACCGCAAGAAGATAATCGATCAGCCCGGTGTGACCTTCATCGCTTACGGCGGTGACGGCGCAACTGCCGACATTGGTATGCAGGCGCTGTCAGGCGCCCTCGAGCGGGGCCACAACTTCATCTATTTCTGCTTCGACAACGAAGCTTATATGAACACGGGTATTCAGCGCTCTTCTTCGACTCCTTTCGGAGCTTCGACCACGACCTCTCCCGCAGGCAAGCAAAGCTCGGGCCAGGCGACCTGGAAGAAGAATATGGCGGAAATCGCTGTAGCCCACGGCACACCCTACGTCGCCACCGCGACCCCGGCTTACCCGGTCGACCTTATGAACAAAGTGAAGAAGGCTTCGCTGGTCCCCGGCCCCGCCTATATCCACATTTACTCTCCATGCCCCACCGGTTGGCGGTGCGGGATAGACGAGAGTATAGAAGTGGCAAGGCTGGCCGTGCAGTCGAAAGTCTTCCCGCTCTACGAAGTAATCGACGGGGAATTCC
>JBELAB010000321.1:0-4103 GCA_049509275.1 Syntrophobacteraceae bacterium
CTGTCGAAACAATGCAATACTCTGGGGCTGCTGATGCTTGAACCGCAGATCTTTTTAGACCGGCAGAGAAGGCTCAAACTGAAGACGACCGGCATTAGCGAAAAGGAGTTGAACGACCTTATAGCCCTGCGCCATAAAGCCCGCCTGGAAAAAAACTTTGCCGAAGCCGACCGAATCCGGCTGGAACTCGAGGCAAAACGTGTCCACCTTGAAGACTTCCCCGAGGGAACGAAGTGGCGGGTGAGTTTCTAGTCCTCCAATTTTTTCGCTTGGCACAGCCCCTTGGATAAACCGGTCTAGATCTTTAAAAAAAGCCGCTTTCGCCACATAATCCATGCGATTAGAAACACAAACAGTAGATTCATGAGCCCGTAGAACAAAGAAGCGGTTTCCGGTCCTGGATTAAGGATATAGCAATATCTGAACAGGCATACCTGGCAGTCTATCGCTCGTGCTGTGGAAATGGGCAGATTCAAGATTGAGAGTGTGGTGTCGAGGACTTCCGATAGCACATATACGGTGATAGGATTCAGTCCGAGTATAATAAGAGGTTTAGCCCATCGAGAAAAATCCTCGATATCGATCAGCCAGTGAAAGAATGCCAGGCAAACAATAGCCATCCCAGCCATGAGTATGCTGAAAGTGCTCGTCCAAATGCCCTTGTTTATCGGCAGCCAGGGATCGAGTATGTAAGCGGCGATGAGCAGAACCACGCCGGCGCATACCATTCCGGCGACTTTCCTGCGCTCGGGCAAAGAAGACTTGAGCCATTGTGCCGTCAGCACCCCGAAAAGAGTGGTGGCGATTGCGGGAATTGTGCTCACGATGCCTTCCGGGTCCCATTTCCCGCCATAATATGACCACATGTGCCCTCTCAGAAAAAGCGAATCGACCCAGGCGGCAAAATTTTTCCCCGGTTCAAGTACCCCGGCGCCTATCCCCGGCACTGGTATGAACCGCATCATCAGCCAGTAGGAGGCAAGCAGGCCAATGAGCCATAAGATGCGGCCTCTCAAACCCGCATTCAGGACAATCAGCGAAGCAAAAAAGTAGCAGAGGGCAATTCTTTGCAGAACTCCGGGTATGCGGACCGTTGACAGGTGGAATGTTGGAAACAGATTCAGAAAAAGCCCAAGCGCGAACAGAATAATAGTCCGCCTGAAGAGCCGGACCATAAATGCCGAATTTCGTATGTCTTCCCCTTCTTGCTTTGCAAATGAAAAGACGATCGAAACTCCAACTATGAAAAGAAAGGATGGAAAGACAGTGTCGGCAAAAGTCCATCCGTTCCAAGCCACATGGCTCAAATGTGAATATACGGCCCCAGTATCCCCGGGGCTGTTCACGAGTATCATCATGGCGATTGTAAAGCCGCGAAAGGCGTCCAGTGAGACCAGGCGTCCTTTGGGGGCGCCGGGCTTGGAATCGGGGTCGGGGCGGGGTTGACTGTCCGGGCATTTCTCAACCGGCGACGAAAAGCATTCCTGCTGTTCGGGTTTCTCATTTTCAAGAGGCCGCTGCCGGGCTGTCGCCGGGGTTCTCAATTAAACCATCCTCACCAGGCAAATTAAAACCGCATAAAGCGGTGTTTTTCTTAATTTAAATCAGGTGGACGTATTTCGGAAGGGGATGATCTCATAAGATTACTGGAAGGGCAAGGCCAAACCGGCAATTTCGACTCGCCCCCGGACCGGCGGACGCAGAGACGTGGAGACAGGGAAACACGCAGGCTCATATGCATCTCAGGCGTCTTTTCTGTACTTTGCCCGCAGACTATCCAATCCGAATTTCCTGACCCGGTACGAAATCTGTCTGAGTGTAATGCCCAGTTCTTTTGCAGTGCGCGTCTGATTCCATCTGTTGCGCTCCAGGGCTGCCAGGACTTCCTTTCGTTCGATCTCCTCGATTCGCGAAAGAGGCTGTTCTGCGCTCTGAGCGTCACCTTTGTCGCTCAAAAATGAAGGCAGCAGGCTCGCATCGATCTCATCACCATCGGCCATGATAACCAGACGCTCGATCAGGTTTTCCATCTCCCGTACGTTTCCGGGCCAATCGTATTTGGTGAGAACGGCCATTGCGGTTTTAGATATGACAACATTGCGGCCATACTCCTGAGATATCTTCTCGACGAAATGGCGCAGAAGGTCCGGGATGTCATCCTTTCGCTGCCTCAGGGGAGGTACGTGAATAGGGAAGACGTTCAGCCTGTAGTAGAGGTCCTCCCGAAAAGTGCCTTCAGCCACCCCGGCTGCAAGGTCTCTGTTCGTGGCGGCCAGGACCCGTACGTCGACTTTCTTGGTAATCGCGCTGCCCAGCCTCTCGAACTCCTTTTCCTGCAGGAAGCGGAGCAGTTTTGCCTGGAGCGGCAGCGTGAGCTCGCCGATTTCATCCAGAAAGATGGTGCCGCCATCAGCCTCTTCAACTCTGCCCGCCTTCGATCTGACCGCTCCCGTGAAGGCCCCTTTTTCGTAACCGAACAGTTCCGACTCGAGCAGGTTTTCGGGCAGAGATGCGCAGTTGATTTTCACGAACGGAGATCCGGACCGCGTGCTCAATTCATGCAGGATCTTGGCAACCAGGGTCTTGCCCGTTCCGGACTCTCCGAGCAGAAGAACTGACGCTTTGCTCGGCGCAACCTTTTCCATCTGATGCTGCACCACCACCATGGAGGGGCTTTTGCCGACCATGAAGAAGCGGCTCTGAGTCTCTGAGCTGCTTTTTCCCGGATAAGAACAGTCCTTCAGAAGCTTTGCTTCGCGCAGCCTGACCTGGAGGTTCAGGCTTACAAATTGCGCTATCAGGGTCGCAATGATGGACAGGAGCCGGATGTCTTCATCGAAAGGCACTTCATCCCCGAACAGCCTGTCCACATGGAGCACGCCTATCGGCTTTCCGTGCAGCAGGATGGGAACGCCAAGAAAGCTTACCGACTCCTTCTGAATATGCCTCGAGCGTGTCTTGTTCAAAAACAGGGGCTCTCTGCTTATGTCCGGTACTATGTATGCCTGGGCGGTCCGAAAGATCAGGCCGGTTATCCCCTCGTCCTCGCGATAGACACCCCGTTTTCTCTCGGCTTCCGTGAGACCGTGAGAAGCACGGATTATGAGATAACCGGTTTCTTCATCTTTGAGAGTAACCGTTGCGCGCTTCATGGCCAGGGATGATGAAAGGATCGCAAGAATAGTGTCGAGGGCCTGGTCGAGTTTCAGGGCCTGCCCGATAACCCGGCACGTTTCGAATATGACATTTAGTTCGGTTTCCCTTATTCTTTTTTCCATAACGAAGTATAACACTGTCAACAATCATGCCAAGCCTGGCGCCGGAAAACATTTTCGAGGCCCCCATCCTCGTTTATCCTTCGCCGGTCGGCCTGGAAATTGACTGTGAAGCTGGAATCGGAGTTATGTTCTTTTCCGCGCAGCAGCTTCGAATTTCTCCGAAAACCTTCAAAAATTATAACGGTTTTGTCAATTTGACCAATAAATGGAACATTTATGTTTCAAAAGGGTGTGTGTTTTTGAAAACGTATGTCCCGCGTCTCATGCGCATGACGCCCGGTTCCGCTTGAGGGAAATTCAAGCGTGATTATCTTGGTTCCGTTGCAGATGACGATTTTTGGACATAAGGAGAAATTGTATGGCTCAAATTACAAGTCGAGAGATTCGGCTAAAAAAACGCCCGGCCGGAATGGTTTCGGAAGATGACTTCAATCTCGTGGAGGTGGAAATACCCGAACCGGGTGAGGGGGAAGTTCTGATAAGAAACATTTACATGTCGGTTGATCCGTACATGCGGGGGCGCATGAACGCAGGGAAAAGTTATTCCCCTGCCTTTGAGCTGTACAAGCCTTTGGAGGGAGGATGCGTCGGACAGGTTGTAATTTCAGGAAATGACAGGTTTCAGCCGGGTGATTACGCACTGGGCATGAAAGGTTGGAGGGAATACTACATTTCCGACGGCTCTGATCTCACGAAGATCGACCCTGCTGTTGCGCCTGTTCAGACTTACCTGGGTCCACTCGGCATGCCGGGTTTAACCGCATATGTGGGCCTTCTCGATATAGGTAAGCCCGGGGAAGGGGATATCGTCTTTGTTTCGGCCGC
>JBELAB010000322.1:0-4082 GCA_049509275.1 Syntrophobacteraceae bacterium
GGGCAGTTGAAAAGCCACGCCCTCGGCTCTGGTTTCATAATCAGTGACGATGGGCTGATACTTACCAACTACCATGTCGTCGAAAAAGCTGATGAGATCAAGATTAAAACCCTCGATGGAAATGAATATGACGCCAAAGTGGTCGGGCGGGACCCGAAGACGGACATCGCCCTGCTTCAGATAAAAGTTAAAGGCAATCTGCCCAAACCGGCAAAACTTGGAGACTCGGAGGCCGTTCGAGTCGGCGACTGGGTCATCGCCGTAGGCAACCCTTTCGGATTGGGCAATACCGTTACTTCCGGCATAATCAGCGCAAAGGGCCGCGTAATTGGGGCCGGCCAGTATGACGATTTTCTCCAGACCGACGCGGCGATCAACCCCGGCAACAGCGGGGGGCCGCTGTTCACTATGAACGGCGAAGTGGTAGGCATCAATACGGCTATCGTAGCCCAGGGCCAGGGGATCGGGTTTGCCACGCCGATCAATATGGCAAAGGAGATCCTTGACCAGCTAAAGACCGGGAAGGTCATTCGTGGATGGCTCGGAATCATGATCCAGGACATCACGCCCGAACTTGCCGAGTCTTTCGGCACTACGGCGACAAAGGGCGTAATCGTAGCCGACGTAATTGCGGGCAGCCCCGCTGAAAGGGACGGTCTGAAAAGAGGGGACATCGTTGAGACGCTTAACGGGAAACCGGTCGAAAACGCCAACCAGCTTTCACGCTCCGTAGCCGCGATGGCGCCTGAGAGCAAAGCGACTATCGAGGTCATTCGTGACGGAAAACCGGTTACTATCAAAGTAACTATCGGAACCATGCCTGAAGAGGGTCAGCAGAAGAAAGCCGCCGCTCAGAGTACGGAAAGCGCCCTGGGTATAACGGTCCAAAACCTTACTCCTGAGCTGGCCCAGAAATTCGGGGCTGATGAAAAAGAAGTCGGGGTTGTCATAACCGATCTTGCCGCAGGCTCCCCGGCCGCTGAAGCCAGGCTGCGCGCGGGAGACCTCGTAGCGGAAGTGAACCGGCAGAAGATTCAAAACATTCGCGACTGGAAACAGGCCATAGAAAAGATGAAGAAAGGCGAACCGCTGCTTTTGCTCGTAAAACGTGGCGCCAACACCTTCTATGTGGCGATCAAGGCCGCCAGGGAGTAAGCGGGCAGGGACTCCGCGAGCGCCATTCCAGAAGTGCGAAGGGTGAAGCTGGAAGGGTGAAAATAATCTGGTCATTCCTCTTACCGGCTTTAGCCGGAAGTTCACTCTTCACCCTTATTTTTATACCGCATTGGTGGAAAAGGACTCTTTTAGGGATAAAATGCGGACGCAAACCAGTCTATATTACGAGGTTTAAAACCCCATGGAGACCGGAGGGCAGGCTCCGTTCACCGTATATATATCGGCTGAGGAACTTCGAAAGCAAAAAGAAAAAGCCGGGGAGCTTCGCAGGACGCAGTGGTGGAAGCGCCGGATCGCCAGGGGGGTATGCTATTATTGCCATAAGAAGGTGCCCCCCGCCGAGCTGACTATGGACCATATCGTTCCGCTCATACGCGAGGGAAAATCCACCCGCAGCAACAGTGTGCCGGCGTGCAAGGAGTGCAACAGCCGCAAGAAGTACCTGCTTCCCATCGAGTGGGAACAATATGTTCAATCGAAGGACATTGAGAATGGAACGATGTAAAATATGCGAACTGGCGATCTACTGCTTTTCCGATTCAAGTTCCTGGGTTTTTAGAAGCAAGCGGGAAATGGAGGAAAAGGAGGACCAGATCGCCAATTGTCCGGTCCACGATCAGGTGGAACAGGTGCGCGCATCTCAAACAAACTCCACGCTCCCCGAGGGAGGGGAATGATTCCCCGCTGCCCCAGGGTTTTAAGAAAGAGGGGGTGAATTCGGTTGCGCGGCTTTCCTCGCCCGCTTTTCCAGGGGGCGGTTATGTAAACATGTTGATTTTGCACTCGCGCGCGTGTCTCAGGTAATCTTCGGCGGTCTGGATTTCGACGCCTTCGATGAAATCCTCCCGGCGTAGGCCCATCATATCGATAGTCATTTTGCATGCAATTAATTTGACCCCCTCAAGTTGAGCCATTTCCATCAGCTCATCCAGGGCCGGAATACCTGCCGCATTGATTTTTTTCCGCATCATCCAGCTCGCAAAGGCGGACATCCCGGGGATCGCTCCCATTGTCCCGCTGGGGACGAACTTGCACCTGGCGGCCCTTCCCTTGCGGATCACGTTGATTCCCATGAAGGTATAGAACACGCTGGCATCCATTGCCAGCCGCCTTGAGTTTATCGCCAGCACCAGGGCGGGGTAAGCGGCGTCCAGCGTGTCGCGGCTGCAGATAAAGGTGCAGGATTGATGCTCTGGTGAAGATTGGGCGCTGGGATCGATTTTTTGCTCAAAGGCTGCTGAATCCGACATGGTTTTACCTCCTGAAAAATAAGTGAAAAATCATTGCCCCGCACTCTTCCAGGTCTTTATTTCGTCATTGGGGGACAATTCCGGGCGCACAGCCTTCATCGTCTTGCCCGTGCTTGCGGACACAGTGAATCACCTCGATCACGTTTTTATTGGCAACCCAATAGAGTACCCGGCTGCCATTTCTTCTCGACGAGAGAATCCCCTTGGCCTTCATCAGGCTCAGATGGTGTGAAATGTAGGGCTGCGGCGCGCTGAGCCGCTTGCAAATCTGGGCTACAGGCTGTTCACCCGCTTCGAGTATCTCGATTATTCTGAGCCTTGCGGGGTGTGCGACAGTTTTCAGGATGTCGGCCGCGCGCTGGATGCGTTCGGTATCGGCAATTAAAGAGGTGCTTTCCACAGTCATGGCAGGCGCCGCTTTCATTGATCAGCCCGGTAGAGTGATCTGCAATCAGTCTTTGAAAACCGGTATATGCAAACATCTATATATGTATATAGCTACATGTCGTCAATTAAAATCGTCTTCCCCTGAGTTTCCGGCCGGCGGTCCCGGTTCCCAGGCCACGCTGCCGCCCCGGCCTCGATCTGTGCGGGCGGCCCCGCGCCACGCGGAGTTGATTTTCAAAAGCCCTTGTGATAGAAGCACTTCCAGGTACGGGCCGGCGTAGCTCAGTGGTAGAGCAGCTGATTCGTAATCAGCAGGTCGCGGGTTCAAATCCCATCGCCGGCTCCAATAACATAAAGAGGTTAGCCGAATTCAGGCTGGCCTTTTTGCTTTCTGGCATAAAGTGCCCCGAGTGAAATGTTCTCTTGCCGGGCACTCAAATTTGGGCATTCATTCCTTGAGACAGCGATATTTTCGAGGTCACAAAGGTGGAAACCGGTGAAATCTTAGGAAGTTATGTCAACTTATTTAAAGCGCATGTTATAGATCATTGCACTATTGAAATGGACATGCTAAGTAAAAATGCAAAAGTGAAAAATTACGTTGGATAGATTCCCTGTTTCAGTTGCATGCCGACTGTCTGCGCCCCCTTAGGCTTCTGTCTGAGTAAGGTTTTCCGGTCAGACAGGAGAGTAAGTGACCCCCTGGCATACTTGTTGCTCATAGGGGCAATCAACTCGGAAATGACAATTTTTATCTTACAAACCTTTAACCCGGAGATGATGAACCTGTTTCCGGAATAGGTCTCAAAGGACTTTGTCGGCTGCTTTATTCTCATTTTCCAATATCTGGCCCCAAAGACTGTCGGTGATGTTGAAGGCCAACTCTTCCGAGGTCTCAACGCCCTTGTGGATAATCCGGAGAGACTCCGGAATCTAACTTTATTTCCGTACCTTAAGATTACTGTTTAAGAGGGCAACTTGGTATAAGTCCAGTTCTTTAGGAGCGGGTGTTTCCACGTGGACTCATTGTGCTCGTATACTGTGCTTTTTCAACACATCCAACAGCTATTCAGGAGTTGAAGGAAGATGATGGCGGATCAAACTATTGCCCGAGTGGGACCTGTTCGAACCGAGGCGTATTTGGATCTTCTCCAAATGCTTACCGGAGTCGGGCTCGTGGCGTTTATGTGGGCGCATATGATTCTGGTAGCCAGTGTTAACTTCTACCTCGTAGGGCTTCAGGGTAGAGTGATGGACTGGATCGCCCGT
>JBELAB010000323.1:0-5232 GCA_049509275.1 Syntrophobacteraceae bacterium
ATTACGAATCCCTGCTGCAGGAAATGAAAGACCGAATCGCCCAGGGCATCGGAATGCTTCCGGTGGAAAAATACCGGCTGGTCTGGGACAACATTCCGGTTTGGTACAGATTGCGATGGCTGTCCGACAAGTTTGCAGCTCATTCAGCATGCCTGGTGGCAGACACCTATACCTCCGGGTGGTGCGGGACTATGAAATACCTGGATGAAAACGATTTTTTAGGTTCCCTGGCGGAAATGTACACCAGGATTTTTCTGAACACCGGAACCGACGTCATGGCCGACAACATTATCAAAATGGTTGAAAAGTATGAGGCCGACGGAGTGGTTTTTCATTCCAACAGGAGCTGCAAGCCCTATTCATTGGGCCAGTATGACATACAGAGACTCATTAAGGAAAAGGTCGGCATTCCCACCCTGATGATCGAGGCCGACATGACCGATGAGAGGAGTTTTTCCGAAAGCCAGGTGGAAACCCGGATTGACGCATTTATTGAAATGCTAATGAGGATTTCATGATAACAGCAGGTATTGATGTAGGTTCAATCAGTGCCAAGGCGGTAATCATACAGGACAACAGGTTGTTGGGCGCATGCGTCATCCTGACCGGATACAACGCCCAAAATGCGGGGCGGCAGGTTTTTGACCAGGTCCTGTCGGAACTTGACCTTACAGCCTCCAGGATTGACAGGATCGTTGCCACCGGATACGGAAGAAACAACATTCAGTTCGCCGACAAAGCTGTTACGGAAATTACCTGTCATGCGGCCGGCGGGATTTTTTTGAATCCGGCGATACGATCCATTATCGATATCGGAGGGCAGGACAGCAAAGCCATTGTGATAGATAAAAACGGAAAGGTTCAGAATTTTTCCATGAATGACAAGTGTGCTGCGGGAACGGGAAGGTTTCTGGAGGTCATGGCGCGCGCCCTGGAAGTGGACCTGGATGCATTTGGCGAATTATCGCTTCATGCGGACAATACCGCTTCCATCAGCAGCCTGTGCACGGTTTTTGCCGAATCAGAAGTAATCTCCCTGATTTCCAAAGGAGCAAAACGGGAAAATATCATTGCAGGGATTCATGCGTCTATTGCTTCCCGTATAATGGCCATGGGAGCACGAATCGGCATTACCCCGCCGGTCATGATGACTGGCGGGGTCGCAAAAAATATCGGTGTGGTAAAGGCGCTTGAAGAAAAATTTAACACACCGATTATTGTTTCAGAATACGCACAGGTAAACGGCGCCATCGGAGCGGCGCTGATCGCTTCAACCATATGAAGCTGAGGGCGAGGCGCACCGCGCCCTCAACCGCAATACCGAAAACCGGGTCCATTCGGAACCGGTTGCGGATGCATCAGAACGGGAACAGGGACTGTAACGACTGAGCAGACATGATGTCCCCCGAAAGCTTAAGCTTACCCGTCATGAAGGCATTCATCCCGTCCAACTCACCACTCCACATGGCCACCCAGTTCGCATCCTCCATGGTGAAGGTCACGCTGGGGCTGGGATGGACCCCTGTGCTCACCTGGCAGGCGCTGTCTTTGACCACCACGTTCCAGTCACCGCCCTGGTCGCCGGTGATGTGAAACTGGAAAATCAGGTTGACTCCCGCCGCCGCCCCGGCATTGAATACCTGGGGCATTTTATCAAAAACATCGCTTGGTTTGGTGACTGCCATTTTTCTCTCCTTCATGTTGTGATAGTTACCTGCTAACGTCTCTGATCTCAAATAATGCATCAACTTGTGCGCTATGTATCCAAGGCGCCTTTTCGGGTCGGATTCTGCCCGAAAAAACTTTTTGAACTGCTCCAAAGCCCGCAAAACTATACGATTTCCCAATCGAACATGCAAGCGATAGGTCAATGAGGCCGGTTTTTGCCCTTAAGTCGGATGTGGATCAATTACGTTAAGACGACCTCGATTGGTTCCCGGCCCTTTCCATGTGGGTGAAAATCGCTTCGAAGAACTTATCCTGTTCTGCTCTCATTTGAGCTGCCCTGCGAATGTAACCTTCCATATCCTGAGATCTTTGCTTGACAAACTCCATCAGTTCACCGGGCAAAACAACCAGAAAAGTGTTTTCCCTGATGGCCCGGATGGTTTCCTCCGCGACCCGCTCAGGGCTTATGACAGATGGAAGGGCGGCAGCCGTGGGACCGCCGCGGCTGGATATAAGATCGGAGACAAAATCCGGGAACTTTCCCTGTTTGAAATTCATCTCGAAGACCTTGAGCAATTCCCGCCGCGATTCGTCGTGTCCGTCTCCCACGGGAATAAAGCGTTGACTCGCAGCGATATTGGTGCCCACCAGTCCCGGACAAATCACCGTTACCCCTATGCCCTTGTCCCGCAAGTAAACTGCCAGTCCCTCAGAAAGCCCAACCATCGCGAACTTTGTCATTGTATAAGGGATCGATCCATCCAGAGCTCCGACCAGCCCGGCGCTGGAAGCGGTGTTGACGACACAGCCGTTGCCGCGCTCCAGCATATGAGGCAAAAATACATGAATTCCGTTGACGACACCCCAAAGATTAATATCGACGATCCATTTCCAGTCATCTATCGTCGTCTTTTCCACGGGACCCGACATGTGAACGCCGGCGTTGTTCATCAGGATATCCACCCGGCCCATTTCGGAAATGGACCGGTCATAAAGGTTTTGAATATCATTTAATTTTGTCACATCGGCGGGTATTGCCAAGCCCCTGCGGCCCAGTTTCTCTATCTCGCCGCGCACCTCCGTCAGGCCGTCGCGGTTCAGGTCCGCCAACACCACGTCAGCGCCCTCCCTGGCCAGGGCGATAGCCGCCGAACGACCGATACCGCTTGCCGCACCGGTAACCACCGCAATTTTCCCCTGTATCTCCACTTTGCACTTCCTTATTGTTAAGAGCTTATTTCCAAATTATGAAAAATTCTCTATCGTATCCAGGCTCAAAATCATAAGAACTCGGCAGCCTTTATCGCCAGGGCATCATTTACCCCATCTTCGATCATCCCGGTACGGGCGTCGCGGAACATCTTTTCGATCGGGAATTCCCTGGCCAGGCCGAACCCGCCGAAGACCTGGATGGCTTCCCCGGCGACGGTTGTGGCCGTCTCGGTGGAAAGGCATTTGGCGCCTACGGCGTGAGCTACGGAGGGAGTAAAAGGATTGAGCAGATTAAAAACGGCCATCCGCCGCGCATTCGCCCTGGCCGCTTCTACTGCGGTGAACATTTTCATCAGCTTGAGTTTCATGACCGCATGCTCAAAGATCGGGACCCCGCCCTGTATCCTCTCCTTCGCATACCGGAAAGCTTCATCGAAGGCCGCCTTGGCCAGACCCCCAAAGACAACCGCCATTCTTCCGTTAACCGCTGCCAGCCCCAGTCCACGGGCAGCGTTGATGATATCCGGATTCGAAACCGCCATATACTTCTTAGGGATCAGAACATCCTCAAAAATAATCGCCCCCTGGTTCAACGGCCGCTGACCCATCTTGTCCAACGGCTTCCCCCTGGAAATACCGGGCAGGTCCAGCGGGATGATCGCCAATCCCTGCCCCTGCATTCCTCTGGCCGGGTCAAGTCCAACATGCAGAAGCGCATGGGTGGCGATTGTCCCATTCGAGACCCAGGCAGACTTCTCGCCGTTCACAACATACTCATCGCCTTTGAGCACCGCTTTTACGGAAGGACCACACTTAGGGTCGTTTCCGCCGAGGCTCCAGTCCGTGCCGTGATCGGGCTCCGTAATGGCCCAGCAGCCGATCATTTTCCCTTCTTTGTCCCGGCAGAAATCCCTGGCCAGTTGTTGCATTTCGGGTGTCGGGAACCGCGCGGCATAATTGAACGGCATGCACGCCACCCCCATGCTTATGGCAAGCCCGGCGTCCGCATACCCGAATTGTTCCGAAATGAGCACTTTCGCCATAGGATCAACTTCTTCCGCGAGGCCTCCAAGATTTTTTGGAATCTCCAGCGTGTGAAGACCCAATTCCCGGAATCCTTTAAATACGTCCCATAAGATAGAGTCCCGGGCGATCACCTCCTCGGGCTCAGGCAGCTTGTCGAGCTCGATCCCTGCCGGGCGTCATGCAGGGCTCCTCTTCTTTATTTCATGTCCCATTTCAGGAAAGCGTACGGCGCAAATTCCATTGGATTGACTTCGGCAACCGTCTTTCCCGGCAGCATGGAATTATCTCCCACGCTGTAGATGGCCCCAAGAGTCTTCACGACTTCCACTTCCGCCCATGGGTCATAGTCGGAAGGCCGGAGGATTATTTCCGCCTCTCCGATCTGCATGCGTTTAGGTTTTATCACCGTTTCCTGCCGAACGAGCCGCGGGTTATAATCAAAACCGTTGCCCTCGGGAGCTGGGAAATTCTTGAAATTGTACGAGATCCCCTTCCCCTCACCATTCTCAAAGCGGGAGTTCATAACGATCGTTTGGGCCTCCGGCCGATTGAACTTACCGGTTAACTTCGCTCGAATCTCCATGAACCGAACGCCCCGCCGCTCCGTCCATCCGTATGCAATTTCCTGCTCTTTGGCGATATGAATCTCAGCCATTTTTTTCGGAAAACCGAATTTCTCCCGCCCGCCGGCCATGGCGATGTCGTTGGTGACCGGCATGGCGAGGCAGTAGTTGCCCTCCTCTCCGTTGTAAAGGGCGCGGAGGAATAGAGCGCTCTCATGGTAGGTCACATCGAAACTGGTTCTTGGATAATGGGCCACAAACGCCATGGCAAGCGGATATTCAGCGGGCTTCAGCGGCGGGGGGAGCAGCCTTGCGACAATCTCCGGTTTGGTCTCCCAGAAGACGGCAAGCATTTCTGCGTCATAGAAATCAGCGGTGTCCCTCTTGTTGGCCAAAATTTCAGCGAATGATTTTACAAATCCCATCGGTCTCTCCTCCGGTTGAATTTGGTTTTTATGAGCCGGCAAGCCAGCTTCAGAGCATAGGTTATCAAGAGAGCGGTTTCTTTTCCATTTTTGCTATTAATGTTTCCGATCTTGCTTTTTTCTGTTGCGAAAAGTTCTCGCGGGCAGGGCCGAGGAGCCGATCGGGGCATAAGCGCTAACTTAATGACTGAGGTCTTTCACTCGTCATTCCGGCGAAAGCCGGAATCCGTGCGCCTGGAAGCGCGCACGATTTGAGGGGTGCAAGTCCCCTTCCGGGAGATGCCTGCTCCCGGTAGTCAAAGGTAACTGCGTCGCCGTGAGGCGGGGTGGAGAGCAAC
>JBELAB010000324.1:0-4067 GCA_049509275.1 Syntrophobacteraceae bacterium
GCCTCTGACGGCTGTTTACCCCAATGGGCCTGCTCCTTTCCATTAACTTTGCCATTTCCATTTTTCCCTTTGAACTTCGATGGCCTTTCCGAGCTTTTAACAATATTCATCAGAGATTTCTTGACTCTTGACGGCTCAATATTTTTCCAAGTCGTATTGCCGTTGGTTCCACCGACCAGCGCGACCAACTGCCCTACGAATTTTTTCATCCGTTCGGCTTGTGCATTCATTTCCTTGGATGCCAAAGCCGATTCCTCCGCATTGGAAGCATTTTGCTGAACCACCTTGTCCATTTCACTCACGGCTTTGTTAACCTGCTCTATACCCTGGGCCTGTTCCTGAGAGGCTGCGGAGATTTCATCGACCAGTTCGCCGGATTTGCCAACGCTGGCTGCCACCTCGCGAAATTCCTTATCTGTTTTCTCTACCAGTTCCGAACCTCCCTTTACTCTTTTAACAGTACCTTCGATGAGGTCAGCAGTGTTCTTCGCTGCTTCGGCCGCTCGCATTGCCAGGTTTCTAACTTCATCGGCCACTACGGCGAAACCGGCTCCAGCCTCACCTGCACGGGCCGCCTCGACAGCCGCATTGAGTGCAAGCAGATTTGTCTGAAAAGCGATTTCATCGATTGTTTTTATAATTTTGGAAGTTTCCTCGCTCGCTCTGGATATTTCGCTCATAGAAGTGGTCAGCCCTTCCATTGAACGACTGGCCTGAGAGACTGTCTCTTTGGTACTCACCATCAGATGGTTGGCCTGATCCGCGTTATTAGCATTCTGTTTGGTCATGGCAGCCATTTCTTCCAGAGATGATGAAGTCTCTTCAATAGACGCCGCTTGTTCTGAAGCTCCTTCGGCCAATTGCCGGCTGGCAGAGGCAACCTGGTCGGATACTGCATAGACACGGTCAGCCCCTTCAATTAGCCCGTCAATGGATCTTCTCAAGGAAATGTCTACGGATCTGGAAATGATAAAACCAAGACCGCCAAGGAGAAAAACACCTCCCAGCGACACTGCCAGACTAATTTTATCGGCAGCTCTGTTGCTGCTCTCAATGATTGAATTCGAAGCTTCGGATATTTTATTTGATTTTTCTTGAACCTGCGCTGCAGTAAGTTGCAGCGGCCGCATCAATTCGTTGTTTTTGTTATATTGATCGAAAATCGTGTCTTCCAGTTGCGTGATTTTCGCTATAACACCTTCAGAAACCTGCCAAGCCTGTTGAAAATCGCTTAACTTCATTGTTTTTAATATTACATTGATATTATTCTTTTTTAATGTCCACTTCTTTTCGGTACCTTGACGCGTCTGCTTATACTTTGCTGTATCGCCATGAAGGAGCAGGTCCTGGACATTCATCACCCTGTCTGATCCAAGAAGCAGAACGTCATTGAGTTCTTTTCGCAATCCGTTCTTGTCATTTCCTAGATACTCCCCCTGCGTGAACAGCGTCGCCTCTTCCAATTCTATGGCATCAAGGACCTTTTTTAGATGCACATTCACCGAACTGATTCCGGTCAAAAGGTCCGCTTTGGCCTTGCCGATATCCCTCAGCCCTTGCGCTACCTGCTGAAAAATACGGGCATGCTCCTCTTCCGATTGGGACATAGCCGCGGCATCATCGCCTATCCCTGCGCCTGCATCAAACGACCTCATCTCGCTCAGGGCCGAATTGAGTTTTTTCCTGTAGTCGGTAAGGCCGGATAATTCGGTTGTATCAAGCGCATTTATGAATTTCTCCTCCAGCATCATTATTTGAAGGATGCTGGTTTCAGCGGCGTGGCTCTGCCGTAAGACATTCATGTACTTGTTTTTTTGCAGTTCGGAATATTTTGAAAATCCTGAAATGCCGGCAACACCAGCCACCCCGAGAACCATTAACATGAAAATCTTGGTGCGAATGCTTGATAATCTAAACCACCTGAGCATTGACATCTTCTCCTTTAGCGAAGCGTCCGGCCAGTCAATAAGATGCGCAGGCACCCGGCATATCCTCGAAAGTCACTGTGAAAACGGAATAGCCCGACTGGAAAGACCTACTGGTAAATTCCGGCGCAAAGCATAATCGATTGTCCAGGCACCCTGTATACATACGTGACTTTAGGTGACGGCGTTTTCTCGCCTGGTTTCGGCCACATGTAATCGACCCAACCTTCACCTGGCGTGTTTGCAACAGCTATATACTCATTAATGAACATTTTACCGCTCGCGTCTTTCAGGCCCGTTAATGTTTTCCCGACCAGGTTCGGTGTAATCGGATGCACCAGGCACTTTCCGTCCAGATCAAGCGCGAAAACGTAAGAATCTTTCCAGACAAACGAGCCTTTCGCATCCTGAATCTTGGGCAAAGCTGCTTCGATCCCGACATCCTTTATTAATGCAGCAGCCTCTTTGCACTTGGCTACACACTCTTCCTTTGTGGCCTTGTCTTGAGCATTCCCAAGACCGATACCGAAAACCAACAGCAACGCAAGACCTACCGGGACAAATGATACTTTTTTCATTTAGCTCCTCCTTTGATAAACAAACTTCATGTTTTAATGACTGTTGAACCGTGGGACTCCAACTTGTTTATCGGTAGTCTGCAGCCTCAACTTAAGTAAAATATCAATATAAGCTTCGAAAAAATTGACCACCGGGTCTCGCGGTGAGAAAGTGGGCCCATCCCCGTTGTACTGTATCGGCTGGCCGCTCAGGTTATGAGAGTTGCCCGTATTAGGCTATTACCGGCATAGCTTTCGATTTTATGGATGACATCGGAGGCATATGAAGGTGCAGTCCAGATTAGAATGGTGAACTTCCGGCTAAACGCCTCGCGGAGCGTGGAAAACAGATTATTTTCACTCTTCACTATTCACTATTCGCCTTAGCCGGGCAGCGCGCGAGTGACCGTGACGGCATGTACCTCGGATGCCCCTCCCTTGCTTTTCAGCACCCTTGCGCATTCACTTAAAGTCGTACCGGTAGTGAAAACATCGTCGATCAAAAGAACGCGGCGGCCCCGGACCCTTTGCGCCACGACGAGTTCGAATGCACCCTTCACGTTTTTCAAACGCTCCCTTCGATTGAGGCGAGTCTGGGGTTGGGTCCGGTTCTTTCGTATAATGGCATCGAATGAAACCGGAACCCGGAGTTTGCGCCCAAACTCGCCGGCCAGGAGACCCGATTGGTTGAATCCTCTCTCCTGGAGGCGTTTGGGATGCAGCGGCACAGGAACGATAAGGCCGGGTGCAGGCAATCCCCAATCGGCGTAAGCGATTTCAAGCAGTTCAACCAGGGGAGGCGCCAACTCCAGTTGCGCCCCGAACTTGAACTGATGGATGCGGGTGCGAATGATTCCTTCATGAAGTACGGCCGATCTGGCCGTGTCAAAATGGAAGGTGGGCTCGATGCATTCGCCGCACAGGTGGTCGGGCGAGTCGGGTGAATCGGTATAGGGCCTTCCACATCTTGGGCAAAGAGGCGATATGGCCCACGGGACCTTTTTCCAACACTCGAGGCACCAGGACCTTTGGGGCTGGGTGTCCATCTGCCCGCAGCCCGCACAGCTCCTGGGAAGGCATAAATCCACGAGAACCGAGGCGGCAAATCTCAACCCTGATCCAATTGAGCCGAGTGCAGGCCGGAAGGCGAACCTTTTCTCGACAGGCGGGCGGGCGCCGATCCCAGGACCAGGCAGATCCGTTTGGGGCGGGTTTAGTTGACAAATTTCGGGACTCTGTTTTCGGTCTTCCATTATGACCTACCGAGCGCTTAAAGGTTCAAGGACTCGGGCGCACGGGCTGAAGTCCTGCGCGCACGGGCAAGGGTGGCGCGGGCCGCCGGCCGCACTTCAGATTCCAGTAAGCCCACGAACGCGCATCGAAGATGCCGGGCGGGGCATTGTCCAGGACTTCACACAACTCATCTTCTCCGACTATGCCTCTAAGCGCCTTCAAATCCTCGAGTGTGCCATAGGTCATGACGTGCGCAAGAAAATGCACCGGATCGGCAAGCGCTTCCTCAGGTTCTTTGAACCAGACAACACGGCGGGCCACGTTCAGCAGTTCCGGTATAGCAGGTAAGGGC
>JBELAB010000325.1:0-4062 GCA_049509275.1 Syntrophobacteraceae bacterium
AAAACCTGCCGGTGAGTTCGGCCAGCCCAAGAAAAAGGGCCATGGCTATCATTGTGATGGAAATAACTCCCATGCTCTTGGTGAGATGCCCTTCGATTACGTGCTTGAAGCTCAGCCCGATAACGGCAACCGGAACGGACCCCAGGATCACAAACCATCCCATTCTTGACGGGAGGTCCTGCTTACTGTAGGGAGTCCGTGAAATCAGATTTTGGCCGACAAAGGAGGAGGATATCTCGACCACATCACGGAAAAAGTACAAGAAAACGGCCAAAAGAGTGCCAAGCTGGATGACGGCAATAAAAGCCGTCCAGCGTTCGGGGTGCGCCAGGTCGATCAACCCCAGCAACTTTCCGGCTATCGTGAGATGCGCGGTGCTGCTGATCGGCAGAAATTCGGTAATTCCCTGAATGATCCCCAGAAAAATTGCTTCGATTATACTCATAATTTATGCCTCATATTTTACCCGCCCTGCGGTTAAACTCACAAAAGCTCCGCACAATTGTCAATGGCGCGAGTAATACACTGCCGGATTCAGTTTTGCAAGTTCTACTGAAGGCGTGCCGCCAATAAGTCAGGCAGGGATTGAGGGATTGAGAAACCGGGTTTTATACCGAGTTGCATTCATGCAGGGCCTAACAACCCCAAACCGACCGAGGGAAAGTTTTCTCACTTTAAAGATGCCCCGCACCCCCGCGGGATTTGGGCCACGCGCGGACGCGCGAGTGCATGGCGGAGACTGCAGATCGAGGGCGGCAAACCACCGCATGCGCGGGGCCCGCCGCCGCAGCGCCACATAGATCTTCACGCTCCACGAGGCGGAGGGGGTGCGCCCTCTCAAAAGATCGGGCGCGAACTTGAAGCGTCGAGCATCGGTCCAATGTGTAAGCGCGAACCCGAACGAAGTGAGGGTTCGGGGGATGCAGCCCCCACGCTTTTGAAAAAGATCACTTGCTCACAGGGCCTCGCTCCCCGTTTCTTTCGTACGAATACGTACGGCCTCGTCAATTTTTGAAATGAATATCTTCCCGTCTCCGATTTTGCCGGTGAAAGCCGCTTTTTGAATCGCATCCACGGCTTTTTGCGCCAGATCGTCCGCGAGAACGGTCATGATATAGAGTTTGGGCACGAAATTTACAGTGTATTCCGCTCCCCTGTAGAGTTCAACATGACCCTTCTGGCGCCCGAATCCCTTGACTTCGTTTACCGTCATTCCCTGGATACCGAGCGCTGTCAGTGCTTCCTGCACTTCGGTAAGCCGGAAAGGTTTTATGATCGCTTCTATTTTTGTCATCTCCCTGCCTCCAACATTGCCTGATTTAGATTTACCGTTTCTTCTCCCTATCAATGCCCGTCTTCGAGCATTACACAATTGTACCGGGAGCACATTTTCGTGCTTTTTTACAAAGTTCAAACCTGTACCTCCCGACGAGAGAAGAATACCACAAAAATACTGATTCCTGCCACTTTTGTCTTCTATATGAGCTAAACCGGTACAAATATGACGACCCTTGCGGCTGTATTCCCACATGGGGTAAGTATTGGAGCGCATAACGCAACAAAAGTGTTTGACAATAACCTCAACTTTTGCCACAAGATACAGTCTCGTTACGGCATGTTCGAAACGCTTAGACACTTTAAACAAAAATATCTTCTTATATCAAGTACTTGGTTTGCGTCTATCTTGAGTATGCAGGTTGCTCCTGCATGCGGGTTTAAACACTCGACATTTTTTTAACAAATTCAATCAACCAGGAAGGGCATGTGCGCTATGGCTCTCAAGTTCCGGAAAACTGCAGGTTGGCTGACATGGATGATTGCAGCAATATTTTTGTCGCTATGGGTATGGGCACGCCCTGCTTTGGCGGCCGAGGCAACCGTGATGAATCCGGCAGACACCGCCTGGGTGCTCGTATCGGCGGCCCTGGTCATGGTGATGCTGCCCGGCCTTGCCCTTTTTTACGGCGGCATGGTGCAGCGCAAAAATGTACTGAGCTCCATCATGCACTCTTTCGTTGCGCTCGGCGTTCTGGGATTACTGTGGATTATCATAGGATACTCGCTTTCGTTTACCTCCGGGAACTGGTTCATCGGGGACCTCAGCCAGTTCATGCTCATGGGAACGACAATCGATTCGCTAAAGGACACAATCCCGACCTACGCGTTCGTCATGTTTCAGGGAATGTTCGCCATCATTACTCCGGCATTGATCAGCGGCGCCATAGCCGAGCGAATGACTTTCAGGTCCTACCTGGCCTTTCTCGTACTCTGGTCGATTATTGTCTACTATCCCCTGGCCCACTGGGTATGGGGAGGCGGCTGGTTCCAGTCGATGGGCGGCCTCGATTTTGCGGGCGGTCTGGTCGTGCATCTCTCAGCCGGCATTTCTGCGCTTTCAATTGCCATTGTAATCGGAAAACGCAGGGGATATCCCGGTGAAATGTTTGTCCCACATAATCTTACAATGACACTGCTTGGCGTTGGGCTCCTCTGGTTCGGCTGGTTCGGCTTCAACGGCGGCAGCGCTCTTGCGGCAAACGCAACGGCAGCCCTCGCTTTTACAGCCACGATGACGGCCGCAGCAGCCGGGTCGTGCTCCTGGATGGCCATGGAATGGCTGATGGTAAGAAAACCCAGCGCCCTTGGATTTGCTTCGGGAATCGTCGCCGGGCTGGGTGCGGTGACCCCGGCCTCCGGGTTTGTAAGCCCGGGATGGGCGATGGTCATCGGACTTGTCTCCGGGGTGATCTGCTACTACGGGGTCCGGATCAAATTCAAACTCGATTACGATGACTCCCTGGACGTGGTTGGGGTCCACGGGGTCGGCGGCGCGTGGGGAACGCTGGCAACGGGTCTTTTCGCCACTGCAGGCGCGAGCGGACTGACGGCGGGCAACCCGAAGCAGTTGGGAATACAGGCCATAGGAGTTATTGTCGTGGCCCTTTACTGCCTGACAGCCACTTTCGTGATCGCCTATTTTCTCGAAAAAACAATCGGTTTAAGAGTGAGCGCCGATGAAGAAGCCTCGGGCCTCGACAAAGAAACTCACGGGGAGGTTGGGTACAACATCTAAGATTTCGATTTAGTTACTATAACAATGGATTTGGGTAGCCGGAGTACCCATTTCCTACACCCGGAAATAACCCTTGTTATTCTATTTCATTGTGCTATTAACAAGTCACCGGGTAGCATTGTCGTAAATCCCGGCACGAGGGCGCCGATGGAAACATCGGCGCCTTTTTTCTTCCCGGATACAGCCTCTGCGATCAAGGTTCACAGGCGAAGCAGTGCTTCGGCAGTATTTTCGGCAGGTCTCCTTTTGGGTAGCGAATTTCTGCGAGCGGACGACTCAATATCTCCGAATCGTATGTCCCGAAGCAGAGGTCTACGCTCGGGCTCAATATTCCGGGAAGTATCCCTGGAATTCACATAATGTGTCGAAGATTGACGCCATTGCGATATAGTCGTACCCTGCTGCTATTCTTTAGACCGGAATTCGCAGCCCGGTTGATGGTTTCTGAGGCGGACCCAGAGGTTGATATGTTGCTCCGCACAAGACGCCATGATAAAGTGTTGAATGGAACGCAACTACCTGATGACTCAGGGATAAACTCTCCCTTGCCACCTGAACCAACGGCATTTTATACGGGCAGCAACACGAAGCTCCGCGTTTTATGCAGATCAATTCGATTATTGCTGGACACTGCATTGACGAGCACGAGCGATGGCGACTGCTATGGAATCCCACAATCCAATACCGGTCATCTGTGTTGACGGTTCGACCGTCGCGGGCGCAGAGATTTTTGATCCGAACTCTTGGTCGGGAGGCAGCAAGGGCTTGGTCCTCTCTTGTTGGACAGAGCATTCAGTCCTGTACCATTGCATCGCACAGCTTTCGGCAATGTGCGAGGGTGCGGAAAGACTATGTGCAAAGAACTTTAAAACCCTTCAACGAATTGTGGCCGCGACGGTGGATGGCTTTCACCGCGACCAGAATGGCTACGGTGGCAGGGTATTAAACGCGCTTAGAAACAATGCCATGAAGCAAAGGAAGGATGCGGC